>JAWLEL010000131.1:0-6699 GCA_041686165.1 Lentibacter sp. | reverse complement strand
CCGATCGCGCCCGAGCCGATCACCAGCAGCTTCTTGGGCATATGCGGCGGCTGCAGCGCGTGGCGATAGGTCCAGACGGCCTCGCCATCGGCTTCCAGCCCCGGCAACTCTCGCGCCCGCGCGCCTGTCGCCAGCACGATGTTCTTCGCAGTCAGGTCCTCGTTGCCCTTCTCCGTCTTGACCGAAACCTTGCCCTTGCCGGCAATCCTGGCTTCGCCCATCACCACATCTATCTTGTTCTTCTTCATCAGGTGGCTGATCCCGCCCGAAAGCTGGCCCGCCACATCTCGCGAGCGCTTCACGACCGCCTCCAGATCGTAGTCGATCTTTTCCGCCTTCAGCCCGAACTCCTTGGCGCGGTGCATCAGGTGAAAAACCTCCGAGGAGCGCAGCAGGGCTTTCGTGGGTATGCAGCCCCAGTTGAGGCAGATGCCGCCCATGTTCTCGCGTTCGACGATCACGACCTTGAGCCCGAGCTGAGCGCCACGAATGGCCGCGACATAGCCTCCCGGGCCGGCTCCGATCACGATCATATCATAGGATTTACCAGCCATTGCACACTCCGCTCTGCTATCACCGCAACCCGCGAGGACGCGGGCGCCAAAAATTGGTTTGACGTTAAACCAATTTGGCTAAGGGAGCAATGCAGCAATACCGCGCAGAAAGGGGGTGCGCCCGCACCCGAAGCTTGCCTCGGGAAACCGTCAAGCCGCGGTTTGCAACTCCTTCAGCGTGCTGCCATAGCCGCCACTGTTCATGTACGCGATTTCTTGCGACGTTGAGGCACGGCCCAGGGCTTCGTTGCGATACGGAAAACGCCCGAACCGCCGGATAACCTCACGGTGCGCGCGCGCATGCAAGAGGTTGGATGCGCCGCTCTCCGGCATCCGCTCCTTGATGAGCCGGATGCAACGGTCCTGATCCGAGAGGCTTTCCGAATGCATCAACGGCAGGTAGAAGAACTGGCGCTGCGGTTCTGCATTCCTGATGTCCCAGTCTTTGGAGATGGCGCATTTTGCGGCGCAGAGCGCCGGCTTGTCGGTCGAAAAGGCCTTGGCCTGCCCTCGGAACATGTTGCGGGGGAACTGATCAAGCAGGATGATGTAGGCAAGCGCGCCCTTTGCATCCTTGGGCCAGCGATGGAGCTCTTCCGTCTTCGCCTGCTCCCATGTTGTCATGAACTTTTCGCGGATCGCCTCGTCCAGCTCATCAGAGGCCTCGTACCAGCCCGATTGGCCCACTTCCTCGATCCAGAAAGACAAGATGTCTTCCGGTTTTACCAACGCACCCATTGAGCTTTCCTCCTTGCTCTCGCGCCTCAGACTCACCCCAGATTAACCCGACGTTAAGCCCTGATTCCCCCAGAAAAAAGTAAAGTTTTGCTACAAGTGAAACAGTTTTATGTCGTTTCCGGATCTTCTTGCTCCTCGGCGCCCGCTTCGAGGGCATATTCCACGGCCAGGGCCGTGGACGACATGCCGACCGGCGCATAACCGCCGGTATCCTCCGAAGAGATCCCCGCACGCTGGGTCATACGGTAAGCCGCGTATCCCGACAGCGCGAACAGAAGGGCGGCGATAAAGAGAAAATACCCATGCGCACCGATAATGCCCATCATCCAGCCGGTGAGGATCGGCCCCGAGATCGCTCCGAGCCCGTTGATGAAAACGAGGCCGCCCGAAACGGCCGCCATGTCCTCGAGTTCGATGTAATCATTGGTATGGGCCAGAAGCAGCGAATAGAGCGGGTTCGACATTCCGCCGATAAAGAACGCCGCAACCAGAAGCGACGGAAAGTATCCGCCAGCGAGCAGGCCGAGCAGTGCCCCCGCCCCTCCGAGCACCGCCGCATAGAAGATCAGCTGCCGGCGGTCCATACGGTCCGAAAGCCAACCGAGGGGATACTGCACAAGCACCGCGCCGATGTAGAATGTCGAGATGAATATCGACAACTGGCCAAGACCGAGCCCTGCTGCCGTGCCATAGACCGCGCTCATGCCGAACTGCGCGGAAAAGACCCCGCCCAGAAGGAACATCCCGACGCAGCCAAGCGGCGAAATCTTGAGAATCTCCAGCAAGGACTTGGGCTTGGTCGATTCGAAGGCGGGCGTCGGGCTGATCGAAAGCAGGATCGGCGCAAAGGAGATCGAGACCAGGACCGACATGATCACGAAGAGCATGTAGCCGCCCGGGTCAGCAACGTTGAGCAAGCCCTGCGCGACGACGATTCCGAGCATCTGCACGATCATGTAGAGCGAAAGCGCCTTGCCCCGGTTGTCGTTGCTGGCCGCGTTGTTGAGCCAGCTTTCCGCCGTCACATAGACGCCCGAGAAGCAAAACCCCACGATGACCCGGCCCACAGTCCAGGCCCAGGGGTTGGCCCAGGCCGCGTAGAGGATCAGCACAGCGGAAATAAGCGAGGCCAGGGCCGCAAACACACGGACATGGCCGACGCGGCGGATCATCCTCGGGGTCAGACGCGATCCGCCCAGGAAGCCGAGGAAATACCCCGACATGACGATCGACATCTCGAAGGCCGAGAACCCTTCGATGTCGCCACGCACACCGAGCAGGGAGCCCTGCAAGCCGTTGCCGACCATGAGGAGCATCATGCCCAGCATCAGGGCCCATGACGAGGAGATCACTTGAAACATGGCTGCGTTCCTTGCAGTTTGCCCAGCCTATCCCCCAACACATCCGAAATGTCAGATTCAAAAGCGACATCGGCCGGTCTCATTCATGCCTCTGGCAGCAAAAGAGATGAGTCGCCATATGAAAAGAAGCGGTATCGCTCCGAGATCGCATGAGCGTAAATCTCCATGATCCGCTCACGCCCCATCACTGCCGATACCAGCATCATCAGGGTCGATTTCGGCAGGTGGAAATTGGTCATCAGCCCGTCGGTGACAGCGAACCGGAAGCCGGGATAGATGAAAATATCCGTCTCGCCCCGCCAGGGCGCGATTTGCCCGGTCTCGCGCGCCGCGCTCTCGATAAGCCTCAATGCCGTCGTTCCGACAGGGATCACCCGCCCGCCATTCGCCTTGGTCTCGGCGATTTCCGCGGCGGCTGCTTGCGTCACCTCTCCCCATTCGGCATGCATCCGGTGGGTTCTGACATCTTCCACCTTCACAGGCAGAAATGTCCCTGCGCCCACGTGAAGCGTCACATGGGAAAAGGCGATCCCGGCCTCGCGGAGGGCTTCGAGAAGCGGCGCATCGAAGTGCAGCGATGCCGTCGGAGCTGCGACAGCGCCCGTATTGCGCGCAAAGACGGTCTGATAGTCTTCCCTGTCCTGCGCATCCGCCTTGCGCTTGGCCGCGATGTAAGGCGGCAGGGGCATGGCCCCGGCCTCGTTCAACGCGGCTTCGAAGGCATCGCCCTCAAGGTTGAAACACAGCTCCGCCTGCCCTTCCGACTTGGCCGTGCAGACCGCCTCGAGACCGGCCGAAAACTCGATCCGCTCGCCTTGACGAAGTTTCTTGAGCGGCTTGACGAGCGCGCTCCACCCGCCACGGGAGGTCGGACTGAGCAACGTCACGTCCATCTGCGCGCGGGTCTCACCTGCTTCGCCCGCGCGCACCCGCGCTCCGAAAAGCCTTGCCGGGATCACCTTGGTGTCGTTCAGCACCAGCCTGTCGCCGGCTTTGAGCCAGCGCAGAAGATCGAACACCTGCGCATCTTTGATCGGCGCGCCGCACGCGCGCCCCTCGGCCACAAGAAGTTTCGCCGCGCTGCGGGGCCGAGCGGGCCGCGTCGCGATCAGCTCATCCGGGAGCTCGAAATCGAAGTCACTCAGTTTCATGTATGGCCGGGCTTTCCTCGAAGAGGTTGTTTGGTGTCTATCGTTGGACCTGCGGCGCAGGGCGGCGGAATATCTCGCGAAACATGCCCGGCGTAAAGATCGAAAGCGGGTTCACCTGCACTTGCGGATCGCTCGCGCTTCCACGCAGGTTGTAATTGAACCCGACGAGCCCTTCGCCCTTGCGCGTGAATATCTGGCCGATACCGTTGACCAGATAGACCGGCGAGACAACACCCTGCATATCCATCGCTCCCGTGGCGAGACCGTAATATCCATCCATGGAAATCCCCATCGACGCCCCCACGGCGCTTGAACGGCTCAGGATGAGCGCCTCCGGAGTCAGCTGGAACCGCGCTTCGACCTCGTTGAAGAGGATGCCCGATCCGCCAAGCTGTTCGAGCAAGCCGACCACGCTGATGGCATTGAGCAGCGCGGCCATGGCCGGTGCATCCTTGAGCCGCACTCCGCTCATTTCAAGCGACCCGTTATAACTTCCTGTCGCGCTGGCCGGCGAGAGGATCAGCTCGAAGTCCCCCCCCGAGGCGTTCTTGAGCAAGCCGGCCGACTTCAGGACCTGCCCGCCATCCTCGGCGGCAATTCGAAAGGCGCTTCTGCCCGACTGTGGCACGACGCGCCCCGAAACCGATGCTTGCCCGTTGACCTGCCCCGTGAATCCGCCGGTAAATCCGCCAGCCGTGTCGAACTCCCCGCGAAACTGGTTGAGCTCGATCCCGTCCGAGATCTTCAGCGTGTCGAGGCGCGCGTTGATCGGGCTGCCATCCGACCTTTCCGCCCCGCTTCCCCCGCTGCCCAAGGTGGTCTGCGACAGGTCGATCCGCCCCCCGTTCAGCTCGATCCTCGGCGCCAGCCCTTCGCCGCGCCCGACGATCCTGAGCGGCAGATCGAGCCAGCTCCCGATCGTTACACGCTCAAAGCGCGCCTCCTCGAACTGATCGTCGGTCAATTTCACGGTTCCGGACGCGTCCAACCCTGCCGCGCTCAGCGAAATCTCGTCGATACGCTGGCCCTCTCCGAGCACGCCCGTCACTTGCAGGCGCCCCTCCGCGCTCTCGGGCTTGCGCCATCCGATCTGCGGAATCGCGAGCCCGACACCTTCAAGCGACGAGGTCAGCGTGAAATCCGTCCCCGCTCCGCGCCTCAGCGCCAGTTCGATCTCACCGCGTCCAGAGCCGCTCACCGTCCCGCTGGGCAGGCCGAGGCGAAATTCCTCGACGAACCGGGGCGACAGCTCGACCGTACCCTCGGCCTTGGAAACACGGTCTTCAACAGGCCCGAGCGGCGCGGTGAACCTGCCGCTCACGGGCACGGAGCCCAATCGGCCCTGTCCCGCGACGACAAGCGTCTCCCCGTCTGCCGTGATATCAAGCCGCGGCGCCGCCAGCACCCGCCCCGGAACAATCGTCTGCGAGCGCACATCGCTGGCAACCGCCCGCATGTCATATTCGACCTGGTCGATCGGCACCGGCTTCTTCATGGTCCAGCCAAGAGACCCCGTCACGCGGATATCCCCGTCGGCCAGCGTCACGGGTTGCCCGGCCTTTCTCAGGAAACCCAGCGGCTCGAGATCGAGAACACTGAGCAGCGCCGTGATCCGGCCCTCTGCAGCAAGGTTGACACGCGCCTTCGCGGGTTTGGGCTTGGTGCGGGGGATGATGAACTCCGTGCCGGTGACATCCAGCTTCCCCCCCTGGGGAGCGGTCATCGTCCCGCTGGTCGCCATGGCGGCAAACCGCTTGCGCAATAGGCTCGCATGCCCCGCCAGCCCGTCCAGCTCCGGCATCGTCTTCATGAAGCGCATGCGGACGTCTTCGTAGGAGAAGGAGAAATGCGGTTCCGGCCTCTCGCCCGGCGTCGCTTTCAGCGCGAACTGGGCTTGCGTGACCCGCCCTTCCCGGACGTTCTCATCGACCCACTTGCGGGTTTTCCTGTTCACATCTTCAGGCCAGAAGGCGAGCACATCGGCAAGTTCCAGATCAGCGGCAGCCGCCTGAACGCGGTAGCTCCAACCATCGTCGAGCGCTTCAAAGCTGCCTTCCCCGTGAAAGCGGGCCTCGCCATCGTAAAGGTTCAACTGCCCCAGATCGACGCGGAAGGGATCGACCGACAGGCGCAGATCTGCAAAACCGTCGTCAAAAGCCACAGGCACCGGCAGGAGTTCGCCCGGGTTCACCTCGATGTCAGCAAACCGGAACTGGCCGACGAAGCTCTCGGGCCATCCGCTTTCCCCTGTCTCCAGCCCGAGCTTGGCTTCGGCCGTGAGCGTGGCCCATTCCCCTTCGACGGCGATCTCATCGAAGGTGATGATCCGAACGTCGGGATCGTAGGTCAGGTAGGTGCGGGCCGAGCGGAAGGGAACGGGATTCGTCGCCGCGTTCGGCTGCAGGGCGCCCGCTCCGATCTGCAGGGTCGCGTTGAGCCGCCCGAGCACGCCCGTATCGCTCATGGTCACCCTGAGCGCTCCGGAAATCGGCGCGCGCACCGCGTCGAGCCATGACAATGCGGGAGATTGCGTGGCCAGGTCCTGTGCGGGAAAATCGCTGAGGTTCATGCCGATGAATGCCTCATTGGCCCCCTGATCGCGTTCCAGCGTCAGCTCCACTCCCGCTGCCGTCGCGCCGCCCGTCAACAAGGCAAAGTCCGCACGCGTGCGCATCTGGGCACCTTCCTTCGAAACAAGCATCCGGCCGCCGTCGACGGTCCATGAGCGGCGCGCGCGCTCGTCCTCGTAGAGCACCGTGACATCCCGCAGCTCGAACCGCTCAAAGGCGCTCAGCTCGTCCCGGGCGAAGAGCCTGTCGACCTCCTCGCCCATTTCGGCAAACTCTGCACCGCCCCCGATCGCCTCATCGAAGCTGAGCCAGAACGCCCCCTCCG
>JAWLEL010000130.1:0-6732 GCA_041686165.1 Lentibacter sp. | reverse complement strand
CTTGGCAGAGTAATAGCCGTAGAGTTGCTCAAGCGCCTCGCGGGCGGCGCTCTGTGCGGGATTGGCCGGGGCTGTCTGCGTCTTCATGAGTTTGCTCCTTGTCGAGTTCAAACTCCTCCCGGAAGCAATATAGCAACCGGATGCCGCCCCTGCACCGGCCAGTCTCTCATGGCTGCCCTGCACGGGATACAGAGCGCAAGGCCCCAAAAGAGAAAAAGCCCTCGCCGATGACGGCAAGGGCTGTTTTCGTCGCACTGTCGCTCTCACCGGGCGAAGCGGGCTGAAGACAGCTCCCGCACCGGCCCGGGCGCGATCACAGGCAAAGGCTCAGACCAGCCGCTCGACCTGCATCTTCTTGAGTTCGGCAATCGCCTTGGCCGGATTGAGGCCCTTTGGGCAGGTCTTGGCGCAGTTCATGATCGTGTGGCAGCGATAGAGCTTGAACGGATCTTCCAGATCGTCGAGCCGCTCGCCTGTCGCCTCGTCACGGCTGTCGATCACCCAGCGATAGGCATGCAGCAGCGCCGCCGGGCCGAGATAGCGGTCGGAGTTCCACCAGTAGCTCGGGCAGGCCGTCGAGCAGCAGGCGCACATGACGCATTCGTAGAGTCCGTCGAGCTTCTTGCGGTCCTCTATGGACTGCTTCCATTCCTTCGCAGGCTTGTTCGTCTTGGTCTCGAGCCAGGGCATGATGCTCGCGTGCTGGGCATAGAAATGCGTGAGATCGGGAATCAGATCCTTCACCACCTCCATATGCGGCAGCGGGTAGACCTTGACCACGTCGCCGCGCACGTCCTCCATCCCGTAGATGCAGGCCAGCGTATTGATCCCGTCGATGTTCATCGCGCAGGAGCCGCAGATCCCCTCGCGGCAGGAGCGGCGGAAGGTCAGCGTCGGGTCGATCTCGTTCTTGATCTTGATGAGGGCATCCAGGATCATCGGGCCGCATGTGTCCATATCCACGAAATAGGTGTCGACCCGGGGGTTCTTTCCGTCGTCCGGATTCCAGCGGTATATGTCGAACTGGCGCAGCTTGCTTGCCCCTTCGGGCTTGGGCCATGTCTTGCCGGTGGTGATGCGGCTGTTCTTCGGGAGCGTCAGCTGTACCATTTTGCGTCTCCTTTTGGTGCAAGGCGCGCGGCCTTGCGGGTGATCTCGTCTGCGCTCGCTCCCGGCTCGGAGCAAGCAAGTTTCAAACCTTGTCTCAAGGGTCCCACCTCGTGAACAGCGCATCTATATGGCGCGGCTTGGCGAACTCGCTGGTATCGCTCTCCATCGCCAGCATGTCGCGCAGCTCAAGCCCCGCCTCGGCCAGAAGGCCGATTGGCGCAGAGGGCGGCGCAACGCCATCAAACCGCGAGACGAGCGACAACTCGAGAATGACAAAATCGCAGCGCTTGAGTGTCTCGGTGGCCCCGAGCAGAACCTGATGTTCAAACCCTTCGGTATCCACTTTCAGGCCAATGCGCCCGTCATAGGCACGCGCGATATCATCAAGTTTCGAGACAGGCACGTCCAGCGCCTTGCTCTCCTTGAACTTGGATGACAGCGCATCCGTGCGTTCCAGAAGGCTCGCCATTGCAATGCCAAGACCCTGTTTTTTCACAGGGATATTCAGCTGCGCGCTGCCCTCGTCCGCGCCAAGCGCCGTCGCGTGGAAATCAAATTCCATGCCTTCGTAACGCTCTTTGACAAATTCCTCGCAGTCGGGCTGTGGATCGATCAGCACGATCTTCGCCTCGGGAAAGCTGCGATAAAGCCATGCCGTGCCGCGCGCGACGCCCACATCAATGATGATATCGGGCTTGAAACCGTAGCTCGTCAAAAACGGCACGCGCGTCTTGATAGGCTGCGTGGTCATCGCCTTGGGTTTGAGCGTTTTCCGAATCTCCCTGATCTGGTTCATGCGGCCCCCGCGAGGGCTTTGGTGATGCATGTCACCGTCTCTGGCTTGGTCAGCACGACGCGAACCGTCTTGATCGTGTCGTCATCCACACCCAAGACCGAGGCCTTGGCAAACTCGCGAATCTCCGAAACACCCGAATTGTCGATGATGCAATCAGAGTAATTCCCGATCTGCGCCTGCGGAACGCTTTCCGGCAAATGCACCGTCAGCACCTTCTCGACGGTCGCCTTGGCCGTCACGCGTGCGGCATCGTCCACGGCCTCCTCCGCCGTATCGCAGCCCGCAAGAGCCACGACGGCACCAGCCATGAGCATATGCGCCGCGCGCAGCCGCATCAGAAGGTGCGCTCTTTGGGAGCGATTTTCTTGAGGCTGATGCCGCCATCCTTCACCTTGGTGAGCGGGTTCTTGACCACGTCACGATAGCTCAGCTTGACGTCATTGCCTTCGAGATGGGCGATCGTGTGCACGCGCCAGTTCTCGTCGTCGCGCTCTGAATAATCCTCGTGCGCATGAGCGCCGCGGCTCTCCTTGCGCGCCTCGGCACCCGCGATCGTCGCCAGGGCGTTGGGCATGAGGTTGGTCAGCTCAAGCGTTTCCATCAGGTCCGAGTTCCAGACCAGGCTGCGATCGGTGACCTTGAGATCGCCCTGCTTGGCGGCGATATCCGCCATCTTTTCGACCCCGTCCTTCAGCGTCTTGGAGGCGCGGAACACGGCGGCATCGGACTGCATCGTCTTTTGCATCTCGAGGCGCAGCTCGGCGGTCGGCACCGCGCCGCTGGCGTTGCGCAGCCCGTCGAACCGGTCGAAGGCCGCATCGACGCTGGCCTGGTTGAGCGTGGGGTTCGCCTCGCCCGGGTCGACGACTTCGCCTGCCTTGATCGCCGCCGCGCGCCCGAAGACCACGAGGTCGATCAGCGAGTTGGAGCCGAGCCGGTTGGCCCCGTGCACCGAGGCGCAGCCCGCCTCACCCACGGCCATGAGGCCCGGCACGATGGCGTTCGGGTCCTTGGCGGTCGGGTTGATGACCTCGCCCCAGTAATTCGTCGGAACCCCGCCCATGTTGTAGTGCACGGTCGGCAAGACGGGGATCGGCTCCTTGGTCACGTCGACACCGGCGAAGATCTTGGCGCTCTCGGAAATGCCGGGCAGGCGCTCGTTCAGCGCTTCGGCTGGCAGGTGACTGAGGTTGAGATGAATATGATCGCCCTCGGCGCCCACGCCACGGCCCTCGCGGATTTCCATGGTCATCGAGCGGCTGACATAATCGCGCGGCGCAAGATCCTTGTATTGCGGCGCGTAGCGCTCCATGAAACGCTCGCCTTCGGAGTTGGTCAGATAGCCGCCTTCACCGCGCGCACCCTCGGTGATCAGGCAGCCCGCGCCGTAGATGCCCGTCGGGTGGAACTGAACGAACTCCATGTCCTGAAGCGCGAGCCCCGCCCGCGCGACCATGCCGCCGCCATCGCCCGTGCAGGTATGCGCGGAGGTGGCGGAGAAATAGGCGCGGCCATAGCCGCCCGTGGCCAGCACGACCATCTTGGCCGAGAAGACATGCATCGTGCCATCATCGAGCTTCCAGCAGACAACGCCCTGGCATTGCCCGTCCTCGCTCATGATCAGGTCGATGGCGAAATACTCGACATAGAATTCCGCGTTGTTCTTGAGGCTCTGGCCGTAGAGCGTGTGCAGGATCGCGTGGCCCGTGCGGTCTGCGGCGGCGCAGGTGCGCTGCACGGCCGGGCCTTCGCCGAACTCTGTCGTGTGCCCGCCGAAGGGGCGCTGGTAGATCTTGCCTTCTTCCGTGCGCGAGAAGGGCACGCCGTAATGCTCCAGCTCGTAGACGGCCTTGGGCGCCTCGCGGGCGAGGTATTCCATCGCATCCGTGTCGCCGAGCCAGTCGCTGCCCTTCACCGTGTCATACATGTGCCACTGCCAGCTATCCGGCCCCATGTTGCCAAGCGAAGCGGCAATGCCCCCCTGCGCGGCTACGGTGTGCGAGCGCGTCGGGAAAACCTTGGTCACACAGGCCGTGCGCAGCCCCTGTTCGGCCATGCCGAGCGTGGCACGCAAACCCGCACCGCCCGCGCCGACCACGACAACATCGTATTCATGGGTTTCGTATTCGTATTCAGCCATAGTCAGATGTCCTTAAAGCGCGAGCTTGGCCAACGCGTAGAGCGTGGTCGCGATGAGAAGGTAGACGAGCACCGTGACGAACATGATCGCCGCCCTGCGCTTGCCGCCCTGAAAGTAGTCCTCGATCATGGTCTGCGCGCCGCTGCGCGCGTGGATCAGCCCGACGACGATCATCAGCCCGATCACCAGCACGGGCCAGGGCCGCTGGAAGAGAGCGAGCACGTCTTCATGCCCCGAGCCCAGCGCGCGACCGACGATGAAGATGAAAAACGGTGTGAGCAGCGCGAGCGCGACGGCGCTTACCTGCATGAACCAGTGATGCTCCGCCCCGTGACCGGCAGAGCCCTTGCCTTCGGCGCGTTTGCGAGCCGTGAGATAACGCATGTCCGCCCCCTTAAACGATGATCAGTGTGATTACGGTCAGGATGACCGATCCGATGACACAAGCCCAGCCGAGCTTCTCGGCGGTCGGGATGTCGAGGCCGCGGCCGCTGTCATAATAGAGATGCCTCAGCCCGGCGAGGAAGTGATACCACAGGCCAAGCGCCGAGAGCGTCATGACAAGATCGCCGAACCAGCTTGTCAGCACGCCATTCGCCGTCGCGTAGGAGTCCGGGCCCGTCGCGGCCGCCAGAAGCCACCAGATCAGCAGAAGCGCGGAAATGAACAGCGCGTTGCCGGTGATGCGCGTGAGGATCGAGGAGATCGAAACGATCTGCGGACGATAGATGCTCAGATGCGGCGAAAGCGGGCGATTTGCCGGAGTATTGGCCATGAAGCTAGTCCTCTTTGTCAGCGCGCAAGCGGTATACATCCGCATGCGTTACACCTTTGATAACGGATTTGAGCGCGGAGTCACGCGCGCTGCCCTGTTTCAGGCGGGTTTTTTTGTCGCGTTCGGGGGATTTTCCCCTTTTGTGATCACGGTCAGAACATGCGTGATCACAAATCAACGCAAACTGTCCAGAACCTTGGTGATGCTCGTGTCGAAGTTCAGATACACGATCTGCAACTCGCCCCGGATCGGCAGCGCGGCGAGATAAAGCGACATCGGAAACTTCGTGTCCTTGATGTTGAAGGTCGTCACCTCCTGCACCATGCCGCCCGGCTCCGTGCGCTGCAAGACGGTCTGGCAACTCTCGAAGCCGTCGGGGAACAGACCTTCAAGCCGCGCGATCGGCTCGTCGAGGCTCTCGCGCCCGTCGCCCATCACTGCCGAGGCCTTGTCGGCGAATGTCTCGAATTCGCCCTTGAGGAACTCCGACTTGGACGCCTCCAGAACATCGAAGGCCTCCGCGCCGCGCATCTCGCAGACGGGCTCGGCGATCGCAGGGCCCGCGCAAAGCGCCATCACAAGGAAAAAATGTCTCATAGCGGCATCAAAACCCAATAATCGAGATCGAGCAAGACCCCGGGCAGGTATTTGCCATCCGAATCCTTGAGCGCGCCGACCGACCCATCGGAGGTGGCCACCAGCCGCAGGCGCAGCGCCCCGACGCCCGGCGCGTCCGTTTCGGCCTTGTCCAGCACTTCCGACCAGGCCTTCACGGTCGTGCCCGCGAAGCAAGGGTTCGCGTGCGCGCCGCCGTTGAGCGCCACGATCATCTGCGCATTGGCCAGCCCGTTGAAGCTCAGCGCGCGAGCCATGGAGATGACATGGCCGCCATAGATCAGCCGCCCGTCGGGGCGGAACGTCATGTCGAAATGCACCTTGGCGGTGTTCTGCCAGAGCCGGGTGGCCAGCATGTGCTCGGCCTCTTCGATGGTCACCCCGTCGACATGGTCGATCACCTCGCCCACGGCGTAGTCATCCCAGCGATGCGGCTCGCCGGCCTGCTCGAAATCATAGCTCGTGAAGTCCAGCCCCTCTGGGATCACGAGGTCTTCCGCCGCCACCGCGTCTGCCAGCTTGGGCATGACGGCCTCGGGCGCCGGCGCGTCCGTGTCGCGCTTGCGCACCATGACCCAGCGGACATAGTCCAGCACCGCCTCGCCCTCCTGGTTGAAGCCCCGCGTGCGCACCCAGACGACGCCCGTCTTGCCGTTGGAGTTCTGCTTGAGGCCGATCACCTCGCTCTCCGAGCGCAGCGTATCGCCCGGATAGACCGGTTTCAGCCAGCGGCCCTCGGCATAGCCCAGGTTGGCCACCGCGTTGAGCGAGATGTCCGGGACGGTCTTTCCGAAGACCACATGAAAGGCGATCAGGTCGTCGAGCGGCGAGCCTTCCAGACCGCTCTCGCTGGCGAAGACATCCGAGGAGTAGAGCGCATGGCGCGCGGGGTAGAGCGCGTGGTAGAGCGCCCGCTCTCCCTCGGCCACGGTGCGCGGCACGGCATGGCGGATAACCTGCCCCAGCGCGTAATCCTCGAAAAAACGGCCTGCGTTCGTCTTGCTCATCCCGCTGTCCTCTTACTGTGCGCCCAGTTTCATGTCGGGGCTGTAACCGCCCTCGACCTCCTTCGTCACCGCCTGCCCGCAGCGCATGATGCCGTTGGCATGGTCATAGGCATAGGTCGGATCGCCGTAGAGCTCCCAGCCCTTCGACAGGGCCTCGCTCACCTTGTGGCAGAAGGCGGAAGTGTCTTCCTCGCTCAGGAACCTGTAGAGTTTCATACCGCCCTCACCCGTAAGGCCAGGGGCCGAGATAGCCGTGCAGGTAGCCGATCGCCACGTAGATCACGAGCGT
>JAWLEL010000129.1:0-6795 GCA_041686165.1 Lentibacter sp. | reverse complement strand
CGAAGTCATTGTCCTGCGCGGCAAGGGGCGCGGCGACCAGAAGTGCAAGCGCGATATGAAACGCGCTCCGCATCAGTCGCGCAGCAGCTCGTTGACGGAAGTTTTCGCGCGGGTCTTCTCGTCAACCCGCTTCACGATGACCGCGCAGTAGAGGTTGATCCCGTTCTTGCTGGGCATGGAGCCGGACACGACGACAGACCCGCTGGGAACCTCGCCATACATCACGTCGCCGGTCTCGCGGTCGACGATCTTGGTCGATTGACCGATGAAAACGCCCATGCCGAGCACGGAGCCTTCACGCACGATGCACCCTTCGACGACTTCCGAGCGTGCGCCGATGAAGCAATTGTCCTCGATGATCGTCGGCCCGGCCTGCATCGGCTCCAGCACGCCGCCGATGCCGACGCCGCCCGACAGGTGCACGTTCTTGCCGATCTGCGCGCAGGAGCCGACGGTGGCCCATGTGTCGACCATGGTGCCCTCGTCCACGTAGGCGCCGAGGTTGACGAAAGACGGCATCAGGACGACGCCCGGCGCGATATGGGCCGACTTGCGCACGATACAGTTCGGCACGGCGCGAAAGCCGGCGGCTTTCCACTCGGCATCGCCCCAGCCCTTGAACTTGCTGTCGACCTTGTCCCACCAGTGGCCGCCCTGCGGGCCGCCATCCTGGCTTTCCATGTCCTTGAGGCGGAAGCCGAGCAGCACGGCCTTCTTGGCCCACTGGTTCACTGTCCAGGTGCCGTCCTCGCCGCGCTCGGCGACGCGCAGCTTGCCACTGTCGAGTGCTTCGAGCGTCTCCTCGATGGCGTCGCGTGTCTCTCCGCCCGTGCTGGGCGTGATCTGGTCGCGGTTTTCCCATGCGGCCTCGATGGCCGTCTCAAGCTGCGCATTCGACATGTTCAAATCCTTCCCGGTCGCAGATTCGCAAATTCAGATCGCTATACTTGCCCCGAAGTCGTCGCGCAATGCCGCTGCGCGCCTTGCGGAGGGCGCGCCGTGTGCTTAACTTTCCACCAATCGGAAGGTTGGAGAGAGACGATGAACATATCCGGTGCGGCCAAAGCGGTCGAACTGCCTGTGAAGACCGTGCGCTACTACGCCGACATCGGGCTGGTCTCGCCCGCGGGGCGTAGCGATGCGGGCTATCGTGAATACGATGACAAGGCGCTGCGCAAGCTCGGCTTCGTGGCACGGGCGCGGCGCTTCGGCTTTTCCATCGCGCAATGCCGCGAGCTTTTGAGCCTTTACGAGGATGCCGAGCGGAGCAGCGCGGAGGTCCGCAAGATCGCCTCCGAGCGGCTGACGGAGATCGAGGCGAAGCAGCGCGAGCTGGCCGAGCTTCACGACGCGCTGGCGCATCTGGTGAGTGAATGCTGTGGAGACGGGCGGCCCGACTGCCCGATCATCGACTACCTCAGTTGAGGGTGTAGCCTCGAAGCGCCGCCGAGAAGGGCGGCCCACGCTGCAGTCAGGGCGCCGTGATCGGCGGGGGCTTTCTGCGCTTGCCGGACACCGCATTGCCCGCAATGGCCAAAAGCAGCACGGAACCGCCGATCAGCGTATTGACGCTCGCAGTTTCACCCAGGAAGAGCCAGACCCAAAACGGGCCGAGCAAGACTTCGGCCAGCGACAGGAGCGCAAGCTCCGCAGCGGGGAGACTTCGGGATCCCAGCGTGTAGAGGATCAATCCCGCTCCGACCTGGAAAACCCCCATGCCCATGGCGATCGCGCCATCTCGCGGGCCCAGCACAAGGGGCAGGCCGGAGGCTTGGCAGATGCCGATTGTAATGGCGATGGCGAACAGACCGGAGAGGAAGACCGATGGCAGCATCTCGCCCGTTCGCCCCCAGCGCAAGGCAACCGTGAACACGGCAAACCCGAATGCCGAACCAAGCGCCGCAAGGCTGCCCTTCAGGACGACACTGCCGGATTTGTCGGCGACCATGACGGCGATCCCGCCTATGGCGACTGCGATCGCGATCCATGTCGCGATACGCACGCGTTCACGCAGGATGATCCATCCCAGGACCGCAGCCATGAACGGTGCTGTTGCGAAAAGCAGCATGGCATTCGCGACAGAGGTATTTTGTATGGCGTAGATCCCGCCCGAATAGGCGGCGACCAGCGAGAGCCCGGCGATGACGGACGGCAAGCGTGCGCGTCGGATCTGAACAAAAGGGCTTTCTCCCGAACGCGTTCGAATGACGATATAGAGAAACAGCGACATGGCCATCGATCGATAGAGCAATATCTGCCACACGACGGCCTCTTCGATCAGGCGAATGCCAAGACCGACCGTTGACCACAAGACCCCGGCGGCAAACACAAAGAGCACACCATACTTATGGGCGTCCGTAATGGACGGGGACAGGGACGTCATTGCATCGGGCCGATCAAGGGGGTTCGGTTCAAGGCAGCCTCCAGAAATGGGTTCGAGTCACTCGTAAGCGAAAATGGCGAGGTTCGTTCGGTTTCGAAGTTCACTGAGTTCATGTTCCGCCCTTTGCACCACTGGTCGAAAAGCGAAAACTGCGCTGCAACGCTGGGATACTTTGGAGAGGCGGTCAAGAGTCGATCAGGATTCCCGTCTTTGACAAGTCTGCTTGCTGTGCAGAGCTTATGCGTATCACCTCAAGGCGCGGCGCCTGCCTTCTGGAGCGCCGGGCGCATCCTGTCGGCGACGAAGTCGATGAAGAGGCGCACCTTCGGGTCTTGCAGCTTGCGATGCGGGTAGAGGCAGGCAAGGCTTGTCGCCGCCGGGGGCGTTTCGGGCAGAAGCTCGATGAGCGCGCCCGAGGCGAGGTGCCCGGCAAGCTCGAAGCGTGGGCGCATGACGATCCCCTCGCCTTGCAGCGCCCAGCCCGTGAGCACATCGGCGAAATCGGCATCGAAGCGGCCCTCGACGTGGAGCTTGCGTGGGCCCTGCGCTGTCTCAAGCGTCCAGAAATATTCCGGGCTGCGCGGGTAGCGCAGCAGCAGGCAATTGTGCGCGAGCAGGTCATCGGGGCTCTGTGGCGTGCCATGGGCGCGCAGGTAATCCGGCGAAGCGGCGAGCACGCGGGCGCAGTCGGCCAGCTTGCGCTGCTTGAAATTGCTGTCAGGCAGGTCGCCGAGCATGAAGGCGATGTCGAGCCTGTCCTCGAGCAGGTCGACACGCCTGTCGGACAGGCGAAGCTGGATCTGCACATCCGGGTGCCGCGCCGAGAATTCGGGAATGAGCGGCGCGATGAACCGCTGGCCGACTCCGAGCGGCGCGCTGACGCGCAGGGCACCCCGGGGCTGGCCCGAAAATCCGGCAAGCGCGGCCTCGGCATCTTCGAGCGTGTCGATGACGCCGCGCGCATGATCGTAGAAGAGCTTTCCGGCCTCCGTGGCGCGCAGCTTGCGCGTGGTGCGGTCGAAGAGGCGCACGCCGAGACGCTTTTCCAGCTCCTTGATCCGGTTGGAGGCGACGGCGGGCGTCAGGCGCAGATCGCGCCCTCCGGCGGTGATCGAGCCAAGCTCGACCACGCGGCAGAAGACCTTGATGCTTTCGACATAGGGCATGGCGTGTCTCCTTCGGGCTGCGAGCATAGAGCATCGTGAGTCAAAGTTTTTCAACGATTTGTTGAAAGTGTCGAATGAAACTTGTGGTTTCATTGAAAGAGGGCTTTGCGCTAGGCTCGGGGCTCAACACGCGCGGAGGGCCTGATAGATGGCGAAGGAACGTCGTGAAATCCGATTCATTCTCAATGACGGCGAGGTGCGGCTCGGCGAGGTCGCCGCGCAGGACACGCTGCTCGACTTCCTGCGCAACGCGCGGCGGCTGACCGGAACCAAGGAAGGCTGCGCCGAGGGTGACTGCGGGGCCTGCACCGTGCTCGTGGGGCGGCTGGTGGAGGGCCGGCTCCGCTACGAGACGGTGAATGCCTGCATCCGCTTCCTCGCGACGCTCGATGGCTGCCACGTGGTCACAATCGAGCATCTGCGCGGTGCGGACGGCGGCTTGCACCCGGTTCAGCAGGCGATGGTCGAGGCGCATGGCAGCCAGTGTGGCTTCTGCACGCCCGGGATCGTCATGTCGCTCTATGCGCTCTGGATGCAGAGCGCGGCCCCGAGCGATGAAGAGATCGAGACGGCGCTTCAGGGCAACCTGTGCCGTTGCACGGGCTACGAGCCGATCTTCAAGGCGGCACGCGCGGCGGCGGAGCTGGGCGATCCGGCGGCCGATCCGCTCGAGGCCGAGCGCGCGGATGTGACCGAGCGCCTGAAGGCCATGGCCGATGGCGCGCGGGTGACGGTTTCGAAAGGCGAGGACCGCGCGATCCTGCCCGCGGATGTGGCGGACCTCGCCGAGGTTCTGGCCGAACACCCGGAGGCGACGATCGTCGCCGGGGCGACGGATGTGGGGCTTTGGGTGACGAAATTCCTCAAGCCGATCAGCCCCGCGGTCTTCATCGGGCACCTTTCCGACCTGCGGCAGGTGGATGCGAAGGCAACGCGCCTGCGCATCGGGGCGGGGGCGAGCTATACCGACGCCGAGGCCGCGCTTGCCCGTGCCTTTCCGCACCTCGGGCCCTACTGGAAGCGGATTGCCGGCTGGCAGGTGCGCAACATGGGCACGGTCGGTGGCAATATCGCCAACGGCTCGCCCATCGGAGACACGCCGCCCGTTCTGATCGCGCTGGAGGCCAAGCTGCATCTGCGCTCTGCCGAGGGCACACGCGAGATACCCTTGGAAGACTTCTTCATCGACTACGGCAAGCAGGATTTGCGCGCGGGCGAGTTCGTCGAGGCTGTCGAGATTCCGCTGGCGCAAGAGGGTGTGCGGCACGCAGCCTACAAGGTGTCCAAGCGCCGCGACGAGGACATCACGGCTGTCGCGGCGGGCTTTGCGCTGCGGGTGGAAAACGGGGTGATCGCCGATGCGCGGCTTGTCTTTGGCGGCATGGCTGCGGTGCCGAAACGGGCGGCGCAGGCTGAAGCGGCGCTCAAGGGACAGCCCTTCGATGCGGCCAGTTTCGAGCGCGCGGCGCAGGCGCTCGCGGAGGACTTCCAGCCGCTGACGGACTGGCGCGCCTCGGCGGAGTATCGCCGCCTCGTGGCGGCCAATCTCTTGCGGCGGTTCTGGGCGGAAGAGGGCGAAGGTGCAAAGGCAAGGCTGGAGGGCGTGTAATGGGCAAACTGGGACATACCGGCACACCGGCGCCGCATGACTCCGCGATCAAGCAGGTCACGGGCCGCGCGGATTATACCGACGACATTCCCGAACCCATCGGCACGCTCCACGCCTATCTCGGCTGCGCCGATGTTGCGCGCGGGCGCATCGAGGGCATGGACCTGAGCGGTGTCCTGGCGGCGGAGGGGGTTGTCGGGGTGATCACCCATGAGGATATCACCGGACATAACGACATCAGCGCCGTGCATGCCGATGACGAGCCTGTCTTTCCTGTCTCGGAAGTGGAATTCCACGGCCAGCCGCTCTTTGCCGTCGTGGCGACGAGCCGCGACCTGGCGCGGCGGGCGGCGGAGCTGGCCAAGATTGAGATCACGCCGCTGGAGCCGGTGCTGACCACGCGGGAGGCGCTGGCGGCGGGCGGGCCGGATGTGACCGCGCCGCTCAAGCTGGAGCGCGGGGACGCTGCGGAAGGCCTGAAGTCTGCCCAGCATAGGCTGGCCGGACAGATGGAGATCGGTGGGCAGGACCACATGTATCTCGAAGGGCAGATCGCCTTCGCGATGCCCGGCGAGGACGATGACATGGTGATCCACGCCTCGACGCAGCATCCGACCGAGGCGCAGATGATCGCTGCGCAGGTTCTGGGCGTTCCGGCCAACGCCGTGGTCGTCAACGTGCGGCGCATGGGTGGGGGATTCGGCGGCAAGGAAAGCCAGATGAACCTTTTCTGCTGCGTCGCGGCCCTGGCGGCGCGCAAGTTCGGGCAGGCGGTCAAGATCCGCCCCGACCGGGACCAGGACATGACGGCGACGGGCAAGCGGCATGACTTCAGCGCCGACTACGAAGTGGGCTTTGACGGCGAGGGGCGCATCACGGCCGTCGAGGCGCAGCTTGCGGCGCGCTGCGGCTTCGCGGCGGACCTCTCGGGGCCGGTGACGGACCGCGCGCTCTTTCACGCCGACAATGCCTATTACTACCCCAATGTGCGCCTCACATCGCGCCCGATGAAGACCAACACGGTGAGCAACACCGCCTTCCGTGGCTTCGGCGGGCCGCAGGGCGTGATCATGGCCGAGCGGATGATGGAGGAGATCGCCTACAAGCTGGGCAAGGACCCGCTCGATATCCGCAAGGCAAATTTCTATGGGGTCGGCGAACGGGACGTGACGCCCTATCATCAAAGGGTCGAGGACAATATCATCGCCCGTGTCGTGGAGGAACTCGAAGAGAGCAGCGACTATCGCAAGCGGCGCGCGCAGATCATGGCCGAGAACGCCAAGGGCGGTATCCTGCGGCGGGGCATCGCGCTGACGCCGGTGAAATTCGGGATCAGCTTCACCGCGACATGGTATAATCAGGCGGGCTGCCTGCTGCATGTCTACAAGGACGGCTCGATCATGCTCAACCATGGCGGCACGGAGATGGGCCAGGGGCTCAACACCAAGGTGGCGCAGGTGGTGGCCGAGGCCTTCGGCGTCGACTTGTCGCTCGTGAAGATCACCAAGACGACGACCGAGAAAGTGCCCAACACCTCCGCGACGGCGGCCTCTTCGGGCTCGGACCTGAACGGGATGGCGGCGCTCGATGCGGCCGAGCAGATCAAGGCGCGGCTCGTGGCCCATGCCGCCGAGAAA
>JAWLEL010000128.1:0-6799 GCA_041686165.1 Lentibacter sp. | reverse complement strand
CCCCCTCGGCGTCGTGGGCATTGCCGTCGGCATCGTGCTGCTCCCCGATCTCTCGCGCCGCCTCAAGGCCGGCGACGATACCGGCGCACAGAACGCCTACTCGCGCGCCACCGAAGTCTCCCTGGCGCTGACGCTGCCCTCCGCCGTGGCGCTCATCGTCATTCCCCTGCCGCTCGTCTCCGTCCTCTTCCAGCGCGGGGCCTTCTCGGGCGACGATGCCGCCGCCACGGCCCTTGCCGTCTCGATCTACGGCCTCGGCCTGCCCGCTTTCGTGCTGCAAAAGACGCTCCAGCCGCTCTTCTTCGCCCGTGAAGACACGCGCAGCCCCTTTCACTACGCGCTGCTCGCCATGGTCGTGAACGCCGCCCTCGCCTTCGGCCTCAAGCCGGTCATCGGCTGGCTCGCACCCGCCGTCGCCGCCTCCGTCGCGGCCTGGATCATGGTGGCCCAGCTCGGCTTCGGCGCGCGCCGCTTTGGCGCGGTGACGCAGCTCGACTCCCGCTTCAAACGCCGCATCTGGCGCATCTGCCTGGCCTCCGTCGGAATGGGGTTTCTCCTGTGGTTTGCCAACCTCGCGCTTTCTCCCCTCTTCGTGTCGGGCGGCTGGCGTTACCTCGCCCTCGCAATTCTCGTCGTGCTCGGCATGCTGGGCTATTTCGGTCTCGGCGCGCTCATCGGCGCCTTCCGCCTCTCGGATTTCCGGTCTGCCCTGCGCCGCGGCGGTTGACGCCTTGAAGCCCCCGCCACGCCGCCCTACCCTCGCCCCATGAGCGAGAACATTCTCATCCTCACAGGCGCAGGCATCTCCGCCGAAAGCGGTCTCGGCACCTTCCGCGACGAAGGCGGCCTCTGGGCACAGCACCGGATCGAGGACGTCGCAACCCCCGAAGGCTTCGCCCGCGACCCGGCCCTGGTGCATGACTTCTACAATGCCCGCCGCGCGCAGGCCGCCACGGCGAAACCCAACGCCGCTCACATGGCGCTCGCCCGCCTCGAAGCGGAGCAGTCCGGCGAGGTTCTCGTCGTCACGCAGAATGTAGACGGGCTGCACGAGGCGGCCGGCTCGCGAAATGTCCTGCACATGCACGGTGAGCTCTCCCGCGCACTCTGCCATGCCTGCACCCACCGATGGGCGGCCCCCGCGCTCATGCACCCAGGCGATTCCTGCCCCGCCTGCTCGGCCCTCGCGACGCGCCCGGACGTGGTCTGGTTCGGAGAAATCCCCTACCATATGGACGAGATCGAAGAAGCCCTCTCCCGCGCCACGCTCTTCGCCGCAGTAGGCACCTCGGGCAATGTCTACCCCGCCGCAGGCTTCGTCACCGCCGCGCGGCAACGTGGCATCCCGACCATCGAGTTCAATCTCGACCCCTCCGAAACCTCGCCCCTCTTTGACGAACGCCGCCTCGGCCGCGCCAGCCAGACCGTCCCGGACTGGACCCGCACCCTGGGCAGCTGATCCGCTCTTTCTTCTTGCCGGAAATATCCCGAGGGGGGCATGGGGGGAGCAGAGCTCCCCCCATGGATCGGATTTCGCATAGCGAAATCCGATCCCTTCACATCACAAGGCTCAGCCGTCGGAGCCGTGCTTCATGTGGCCGTGCCCGGGCTTGCGCTCGAGATCGACAGGCACTTCGATCTCGAGATCGCCTGCCGTCTCGAAGGTCAGCGTGACATCCACCATGTCACCCTGCTCCATCGGCCGGTTGAGACCCATGAACATCACATGCTCCGCGCCGCGCTGCATCATGATCATGCCGCCCGCCTCGACGGGGAAGCCCTCCTCCACATGGGTCATCTTCATGACACCGTTCTCATCCTCGATATGAGTGTGCAACTCGACTTTCATGGCAATATCCGAGCTTGCCGCAACAAGGCGATCGTCCTCGCCGGTCATGTTCTCGATGACGATAAAGGCGGCTCCCGCCTTCGCCGCCTTGTGGGCCGCGCGCGCGTAGCTGTCCTTGATCATCATGTCTCCTGCATTGGCAGGGACGGCGAGGAGCAGACCGACAAAGGCGGCCGTGATCGTGGTCCTGCAAGACATCTTGTGTCCTTTCATCTGGTTGATCTTTTCAAAAGCCCTCGCGGGCATGGAATCGTCAGATGAGGACAGGCGGCCCCCTCGCCGTTGCCCGCGCGATCCGCACCGGCACTGTGACCGTCCCGTTCAGGAACCATAGGGTCTCGCCGCCGCGAAGCTCCAGCAACGGCGGCTCGAAAGGCGCGCTGGTGCCCGCGAAAAGATGCATGGCACACTCAGGACAGACATGGCTCCGCTCCACAGGCCGACCCTCGGCATCCACCAGAACGGTGATCGGTCCGGTGCCCGTGCAGATCACCATCTGCCCTTGGGCATCCGTCATGCCGCGCGCCTGCGCCATGGAATGGCTTGTCACGACGAGCGCGAATACCAGGAAGGCAGCAAGATATGAGCGAAGTGCTGTCATGATCTTCATGTGAACAGCTCGGACGGCGAGATACAATGCGACAAAACAAGCACAGCCCCGCCGGATCGGCAGGGCTGTGCTTGTCACTTCTTCGGAAGGTCTCAGGCCTCTGCGGCCTGCGCCTTCGCGATATCCTTCTTCGCTTTGAGCGCGCGCGCCGAAAGCTCCGTGTCCTTGGCTTTCGCCAGGAATTTGTCGAGCCCGCCACGGTGATCAACCGAACGCAGAGCCGAAGCCGAGATGCGCAGCTTGATGCCACGGCCCAGCGTTTCCGACTGAAGCGTTACGTCGTTGAGGTTCGGCAGGTAGCGACGCTTGGTCTTGTTGTTGGCGTGGCTGACATTGTTGCCAGTCATCGGGCCTTTTCCGGTCAGTTCGCAAACGCGCGACATGGATTCATCCTCATCTTCTGGTCTGCCGGCCTCGGGTATCCCCCTTCCGACAATGCAAATGGGCGCCGCCTCGCAGCGCCCGTCAATTCCGTCCGTGGTCTTTAGGCAGAATCGCGCATCCCGTCAAGCGCTTTACCCCCGTTTTCACGCGGCAGGTTGCCATGCGCGCCCCGGGGCCGGCGGGCGGGGTGGGCGGGTGGGCGCCTGCCGGGCCCGGGGCGCGGTCAAATTCCAAGGAATCCCCCCGACTGATGCGCCCAGAGGTCCGCATAAATGCCACCCTCCGCCAGAAGATCATCATGGCTGCCCTCCTCCACGATCCGCCCGTCACGCATCACGATGATCCGGTCCATCGCGGCGATGGTCGAAAGCCTGTGCGCGATGGCCAGCACGGTCTTGCCTTCCATCACCTTTTCCAATGCCCCCTGGATCGAGGCCTCCACCTCGCTGTCCAGGGCACTGGTCGCCTCATCGAGCACGAGGATGGGCGCATCCTTCAGAATCGTTCGCGCCAGCGCGATCCTCTGACGTTGTCCGCCCGAGAGTTTCACGCCCCGCTCGCCCAGATGCGCCTCGAGTCCCATGCGCCCCTGCCCGTCGCGCAGAGTCTCGATGAAGTCCTGCGCCTCGGCTTTCTCGATCGCCTCAAGCATCGCTTTCTCGCTGGCACCCTCGCGCCCGTAAGTGATGTTCTCGCGCGCCGAGCGGTTGAACAGCGCCGTCTCCTGCGTGACCATCCCGATGGCACGGCGCAGGCTCTCCTCGCTCACATGGCTGATGTCCTGCCCGTCAATGCCGACACGTCCCGTCTCGGGGTCATAAAGCCGCAGGAGCAGGGAAACGAGCGTCGACTTGCCCGCGCCCGACGCGCCGACAATGCCGAGTTTTTCGCCCGGTGCCACGCGCAGGTCGATGTTCTGAACCCCGCCGATATCGCGCCCATAGGCAAAATTCACATCCTCGAAGACGATTTCGCCCCGGCTCACGTCCAGCGTCTCTTCGCGCCCCTTGCGCAGCCGCTTGGCCGGGGCCAGCGTCTGCATCCCGTCCTCGACTTCACCCAGATGCATGTAGATCGTCATCAGCACGAAGCTGATCCAGCCCGACATCTGCGCCAGCCGGATCGAGACGGCGCCTGTCGCGGCGATATCGCCCGCGCTGACACCGGCGTCGCGCCAGATGAGCGCCCCACCCACAAGCGCGACAGGCAAGAGCCCGGCGACGAAGATCAGACCGTAGCGGAACACCGAGCTGAGCTCGCCGAAATCAACCGCCCGCTCACGCAGGATCTCCAGCACATTCGATGTCGCCGCCTCTTCATGCGCATCGCCTGCGAAAAGCTTGACGGTCTTGATATTGGTGATCGTGTCGACAACCTGCCCCGACACCATCGCCTGCGCCGCCGCGCGCTCCTTGGAGCGCACGCGGATGCGCGGCAGGAAATAGCGCAGATAGGCCGCGTAAAGCAGGATCCAGAGGCCAAGAAGCGCCAGCAGCCGCAGGTCTATCGCCATGACCAGCAGCGCCGAGCCGACCACGGAGGCGAGCGCAAAGAGGATCGCGTTCACCGTCTCGATCACCACCTCGGTCAGCGAGCGCGTCGCCTGCATCTGCTTTTGCGCCAGCCGCCCGGCATAATCATCGTCGAAATATCCCACGGACTGGCCCAGCGTCCAGCGATTGAGCCGCGCGAGGATCTGCTTGAAGAGGTTGGGGCCGAGCACGACCGTCTGGAAGGCCGCGTTCAGCCCGAAGAAGAGCGGCCTCAGACCGATGAGCAGGAAGGCCCCCAGCGCAAGCAGCCCCAGGTTCTGCCCGAGGGGCGCATCCGTCGCCGCCAGGTCCACGACCCGGCCCAGCACATACATCGACAGCACTTCCGACGCCCCCGAGAGCGCCGAGATGAACCCGGCCAGCGCGATAACGGGCCAGGCTCCCGACAGGCACCAGCGCGCGAAGGGCCAGAGCGCATCGGGCGGCGCGCCCTTTGCCGGGCGTTCGGGGTCGATCAGCCCGGCCGCCCGCCAGACGATCCGGTTGTATGCCGTGTCAGCCATCCGTCTTCATGTCCTCGTCGTCTCCGATGAATCCGCCCGATTGTCTTTTCCATAGATCGGCATAGATGCCGCCCTTTGCAAGCAGCTCGGCATGGCCGCCCTGCTCGGCAATGCGCCCCTCGTCAAGCACGATGACCCGGTCCATATGGGCGATCGTCGAGAGCCGATGCGCGATGGCGATCACGGTCTTGCCTTCCATCATGCCGTAAAGCGTGTCCTGGATGGCCGCTTCGACCTCGCTGTCGAGCGCGCTCGTGGCCTCGTCGAGCAGGAGTATCGGCGCATCCTTGAGGATCACACGTGCGAGCGTGATCCGCTGCCGCTGCCCGCCGGAGAGCTTCACGCCCCGCTCTCCCACGAAAGCCTCCATGCCGCGCCGCCCCTGCGGGTCTTCCAGCGTTTCGATGAACTCCACCGCCTGCGCCTGCCGCGCGGCCTCCCAGAGCTCCGCCTCGCTGGCCTCGGGTCGCCCGTAGGCGATGTTGTCGCGCAGGGAGCGGTGCAGGAGGGAGCTTTCCTGCTGGACCATGCCGATCTGCCGCCGCAGGCTGTCCTGCGTCACATCGGCTATGTCCTGCCCGTCGATGAGAATGCGCCCGGATTCGGCATCGTAGAAGCGCAGCAGCAGCTTGACGAGCGTCGACTTGCCCGCTCCCGAGCGGCCCACGAGGCCCACTTTCTCACCCGGTGCAATATCAAGGCTCACGCCTTCGAGCCCACCGATCTTGCGCCCGTAGCGGTGGGTCAGGCCTTCGATCCGGATTCGCCCCGCGCTGATCTCGAGAGGCTGCGCGCTCTTGCCGTCCACCAGGTCGATGGGCTGGGCTATGGTCTCCATCCCTTCGGCCACGACGCCGAGCTGGCGGAAGAACGAGGTGAGCGCCCACATGATCCAGCCGGTCATGCCGTTGAGCCTGAGCGTCAGCGCTGTCGCCGCCGCCACGGCACCCACGCTGGCCGCGCCCTGCATCCACAGGTAGATCGCCCAGCCGACAACACCCACGATGAGCAAGCCGTTGAGCGCCACCAACGCGAAATCCATCACGGTGTAGATCCGCATCTCTTGGGTGAAGGTGCGCCGCGCCTCCTCGATGGCCTCATGGGCAAAATCGAGCTCGGCCGCGTGATGCGCGAACATCTTGACCGAATGGACATTCGTGTAGCTGTCCACCACGCGCCCCGTCACGGCCGAGCGCGCATCGGACGCCCGCTTGGAAGCCGGGCCCACGCGCTTCAGAGTCCACCGCATCAACACCCCATAGGCCACCAGCCAACCCAGAAGCGGCAGCACGAGCCGCGTGTCGGCACCGTAGAGCATGATCGCCGCGCCCACGACATAGGCCAGCGCGAATGTCAGCGCATCAAAGATCTGGAACACCGCCTCGCCCGCTGCAGGCGGCGTCTGCATGATCCGGTTGGCGATCCGTCCGGCAAAATCGTTCTCGAACCAGCCTACCGACTGGCGCAACACATGATTATGCGCGCGCCAGCGGATGAGCGTGCCGAAATTGGGCAGGATGGTCTGGTTGAGCAGCATCACGTCCACAAGCTGGATCAGCGGGCGCAGGAGCAGGATGAAGAGCGCGAGGGCGATGAGCAGGCCGCCATGCTCGTCCCAGACTTCGGCAGGCTCTCCACTGAGCAGATCGACGACCCACCCCATGAAGTATATCAACCCGACCTCGATCGCCGCAACGACAACCGACAAAAGCCCGGTCACCCAGAAGACGCGCTTGAAGGGCTGCGCATAGCCGAGCATGAAACGATAGAGCGTTCGTGGCGGCACATCCTCGCGCGGATAGGGCGCATAGGGGTCGACGAGATTTTCGAACCAGGAGAAGAGGTTTTTCATCGAAGCGGGGCCTCAGACAGGATAGGGAGCGAGAAAAGGCATGACGCG
>JAWLEL010000127.1:0-6804 GCA_041686165.1 Lentibacter sp. | reverse complement strand
AGGCGCCGCTCCGGCACAACAATCACGTCGCCCGGGGCAAGTACCGTCGTTCCGCTGATGCTGTCGGCTCCGCCCATGTTGCGATAGTTGAAGCGATAGACCGTCTCCTGCCCGCTTGCTGAATCGACGCGGCGCAGTTGAATGCGCTTTTCGGCGGCAAAGCGCGACAACCCGCCCGCCTCGGCCAGAAACTGGAGCAGCGTGGTGCCAGGCTGCACCTCCTTGCGGCCGGGCTCATTCGCCTCACCGAGAATATAGACATTCATCAGATCGGGTGCTTTCGGACCACGCTGAGTCTTGGGCGCAAGCTCTGCGACCGACACAAGAACCGTGGGTTCCACCGCGAAATTGCTGGCAATCTCCGAAGCCAGCGTGCTGGCCACGGAATCGACCGTGCGGCCCCCCGCCTTGACGCTTCCCGCCAATGGAAAGCTAATCGATCCATCCGGCAGGACCAAAACATTGCGATTGAGATTGGAATCTTCCAACACCTCGACCTGCAGGGTGTCGCCCGGCTGAATGCGATAGTTGCTCTGCGCTGTGGCCACTCCGGTCAGCCCCGCCATGAGTAGAAGCGCTGTTAGAAATCTGATCATCCCGTGCCTCTGTCCCGCTTGTCGTTTTACGATAGTTTTACGATATTTGCCGGCCCGGCAAAATACGCAAAAGAAACAAAGCGCAATGCTGCGGCAGATTTGTAGCATTTTGAGGGTATTCTTCGTCATTCTATTCTTGCGCGTCGTCATCCCCGACAGCCGTCTCGAGGCGCTCGATTTCGGCCTCAACCTCGGGCATAAACGCGGGGCGTGGGCTATCGCCAACGGCCTCGGCCACCTTGCGGAACTGCGCCAGGGCCTCGGCGTCCTCATCTCTCGCGGCATAGGTCCGCGCGAGGTGATACTGCACCGTGGGATCGCCCGGCAGCCCCTCTGCGGCCGGTTCCAGCGCGGCAAGCGCCGTGTCGAGATCGCCGCGGCGGAAGGCGATCCAGCCATAGGTGTCCTGAAAGGCCGGCACGTCGCGACCGCGCAGGCGGCGTGCGATTTCATGCGCCCGGTCGAGGCTCTCGGCATCCTCGCGCCCGGTGGAGAGCAGGCTCGCGAGGTTGTTGGCGATGATCAGGTTGTTGCTGTCGGCAGCATAGAGCCTTTCATATATCTCGATCGCGCCGGCCACATCCCCGTCGCGCTCGAGAATACCGGCCAGCGCCCAGTTAAGCCGCAGACTGTCGGGCGCGACCTCGATACCATCGCGCAGCGCCTGCCGGGCCGCCTCGGTATCTTCCTGCACCGCATTGATATTATAGAGCGCCAGCCATAGGCGCTCATCCTGAGGGTTTTCGGCGACGAGGTCGCGAAAGGCCGTCTCGGCGGCCTCCACCTCGCCCGTCACCGCCTGAACCGAGGCCATCAGGAACCGCGCATTGGGATTATCGGGATTGTCCTTGAGGGTTTCGGCAGCATATTGCTTCGCACCCTCCACGTCGCCCTGTGCCAGACGGGTGCGCACGATTGTCGCCGCCGCGCCCAGACCGCGGGTATCTTCGCCGGCCAGCCTGTCGAGAAAGCTCATGAGCTCATCCTCGCGATCCTGGGCCGCGAGCTGGCGCGCGGTCAACTCATTTGCGACCCGCTCGGCAGTGGCGCTCTCCTGGCCGTGCAGCGCCTCGATCACCTGGGTCAGGCGAGGCCAGTCCTGCTCGCCCATATAAACCTCGCCCAGAGCGCTCAGGAGCGCGACATTACCGGAGGCCAGGCGCAGCGCGTTGATCAGAACGTTTTCCGCCGTGCGCAGATCGTCCTGACCGATCAGGTAACGGGCATAGCGCAGCGATTCCTCGGGCGCATTGCCCGACGCATCCACCGCACGGCTCAGCATGTCAGCCATCAGATCGCGGTTGCCCGCGCGTTCATGGGCCTGCGCCATCAGCGTCATCGCCTCGGCATCGTTCGGGGTCTCGCCAAGGACCGAGCGCAGGGCGACGATCGCCTCATCGGTGCGGTCGTTCTCGATCAGCCAGCCCGCGCGCATCTTGAGCGCCTCCGGCTGGCTGTCATCCTCCTGCAGCGCCTCCTCGACGAGAGCGCGCGCGCCGACATTATTGCCGGTCGCATCCAGCATTCGGGCCAGCATGACCATGATGCTGCGGCGCTCGTCCGAGGACTCCATCCCCTCGATGAGGGCCTCCAGCTCCGAAATCGCCCCATCCCGTTCACCCAGATCGAAACGGAATCCGGCGCGCAG
Source organism: Lentibacter sp. (assembly GCA_041686165.1). Lineage (GTDB taxonomy): Bacteria > Pseudomonadota > Alphaproteobacteria > Rhodobacterales > Rhodobacteraceae > Lentibacter. The sequence goes on along the minus strand of JAWLEL010000127.1, from coordinate 4,560 downwards.
CGCAGTCAGTCGTTCGACAGCAGGCGGATCGCCCTCAAGGATACGGTCAAGCTCGGCAAGCGCTGTCTGGTTGTCCCGCGCCTCGGCAAGGAACCGGATATAGGTGACGATGTCGTCGATCTCGTGCGGATCCGCGGCGGCGCGCGCCTTCAGAAAGGCCTCAGCCGCATCGACATTACCCTGGGAGATATACCACCGTACGAGAGTGGCCGGCACGTTCGGATCGTCGGGGAACCGCTCGATCATCTCCTCGAGCTGCGCGCGGATTTCAGCGGTCTCACCCAGTTGGTTGAGCACTCCGAGACGGATCGTGTAAAGTTCCCGGTCCTCCGGGTCCCGCGCCAGAGCGGCGTCTATGGCCGAGAGCGCGGCGGTCCAGTCCTGATCGCGGATGAGATCGTCGATCACCACCCGCCGCGCAATCATCAGGTCAGGGTTGTCCTCCATCAGCGCCTGCGCCTTGGTCACCGCCGCGCGCCGGGCCTGCGCATCCTCTGACCCGCTCAGGGCATCGCGATAGGCGACGGTGGCGTTCACGGCCTGAACCAGCGGGTCTTCTGGGGCCAGTTCCGCCGCAGCAGAAGCGTGGCGGCGCGCCGCCTCCCAGTCATTGGCCTCGAGCGAGAGTTCGGCCAAGGCGCGCTGCCCGGGCAGACTGTCAGGATACTGCTCGACCAGGCGCAGATACTGGCCGTAAGCTTCGCGGATGTTGCCGCGCTCGGCCTCAAGCTCGGCATAGCGCAGCCGCGCCTCGCGATGCGTGCCGTTCAGCTTGAAGACATTGCGAAACTCGACCAGGGCGCGGTCCACATCTCCCTGCTCCAGCAGCTCCAGGCCGGATTGATAATGGCCTTCCGCCCGTTCCTCGGCCGTATCGCAAAAAGAGAGAAAGCCTGCGGTGGCCAGTGCCAGGAAGGTGGGTTTGATCATATCGCTACTCTTGCATCTTTGGAGGGGGTCGGCAATCCAGCCGCGGTACCGGATCGGCCTATTTTGACTCTATCATGATAAGCTGAGCCGCGGGATGGAAATCGTCGCAGCTTTCAAACGGCGCAGCGTCTCAGTAGCCAGTTCCGCGCAGCACCACACGCACGGTGCGCATCAGGATCGAGACATCCTGCGACAGCGACAGCGCGGCCAGGTAGCGACTGTCGAACCCGGCCCGTTCGGCAAAGCTCGTCTCGTTGCGCTCTGACACCTGCCAGAGTCCGGTGATGCCGGGACGCAGTTCAAGATAGGCCTTGCCCGGATAGAGCGCCTCCTGCTCGACCAGCATCGGCCGGGGTCCGACAAGTGACATGTCACCCTTGAGCACGTTCCAGAGTTGCGGCAGTTCATCGAGCGAGGATTTGCGCAGAAAGCAGCCGATCCGCGTGATGCGCGGATCACGCTTGAGCTTCTGGGTTTCATCCCATTCACGCCGCGCCTCAGGATTCTCGCGTAGATGGCCTTCCAGCAGCGCATCGGCTCCCGGCACCATGGTCCGTATCTTGACCATGTGAAAGACGCGGCCGCCCCGTCCAAGACGCTTCTGAAGATAGAAGGGGCGGTTTCCGTCGAGCGCCACCAGGATGGCCATGCCCAGAATGAGAGGCAAAGAGACCGGCAGGGACAACAGGATCAGAACGATATCGAGGCAACGCTTCGCCCCGTTACGATAGATGGCGCGGCGGCGCTGACCCGGTTGCGGCGTAGCAGCATTCTTCCGGATTGTCGTTTCGGCATAATCCCGAAAAGTCATGATATCTCCCAGAACTCACATAAAACACAGGCAAGTCTTTATCCACCAAAAGAGATGAAATCTGCGTCGATCAAATCAACTGACAGCAATACACATCCTGTGTTTGCGCCCCCAGTCCAATGAACATCCACAGGCCGCCCGAAACAAGACATAATTTTGCCCAAATTACAAAATTTCTGCCTTGGGTTGTTGAAGGGCTTGATTTTCTGCCTCATCTGCAACGCAATCATGAAAGCTGCCCCAAATCGCTCGAAACCATTGTCAACGTCTTCGAAACAGAAATGCGCAAGGTGCAGCATCGTTCCCGAAGTACTTTACACGATTCGTCTTGGATCGTGTCGGAAAAGAACGCCGCGAGGCGAATCGCCTCTCAAATTTCCCACTCATGCCATGAAAGCGAGGGATTTGTCTGTTGCATGGAGAGCATGTAAGGACAGATACCGATGGTGATACCGACATTTCGATCTCTTAATTCCGGTGGAGCCATGCCATATATCCAACAGGTCGAGCACGTTGGACCCAGACTACAGAATGCCTTCTGAAAGATGCACATGAAACCGGAGAGCCTTTACGCAGATTTTTTCGGTCTGTCCGAACGCCCGTTCACGCTGCTGCCCGATCCGGCCTTTCTCTATTGGTCCAAGGCGCATCGCAGCGCCTACACCATCCTGGATTACGGGATTCTCTCGCGCGCACCGATCACCGTGGTCACCGGCGAAATCGGGTCGGGCAAGACGACACTCGTGCATCATCTCCTCAGAAACACCGACGAAACGATTACCATCGGACTCATTTCCAATGCACAGGGCGGGCGTGGCGAACTCCTGCAATGGGTTCTGAACGCGCTCTCGGTCGAAGTGCCCAACGACTCGACCTATGTGCAGAAATTCCAGACGCTGCAGGATTTCCTGATTGCCGAGTATGCCGCCGAGCGGCGCGTGGTGTTGATCTTCGACGAGGCACAGAACCTGTCGCGGGAAGGCCTGGAAGAGCTGCGCATGCTCACCAATATCAACGCCAACAAGGACGAGCTGATCCAGTTGATCCTCGTGGGCCAGCCCGAGTTGCGCGATGTCATCCGCAGCCCGAACATGAAACAGCTCGCACAACGGGTGGCGGCGAGCTTTCACATTCCAGCGATGGATGCCGATACCGTGGCGCACTATATCCGTCACCGGCTGCAATCGGTCGGGGGACGTGGCGATGAATTCACCGATGCGGCCTGCCGGATGGTTCATGAACATACCGGCGGCGTGCCGCGGCTGGTCAACCAGTTCTGCGATATCGCGATGGTCTATGCCTGGAGCAACGAAGAGAAAACCGTGACAAAAGAGAGCCTGCAAAGCGTGCTCGATGACGGGCTGTTCTTTGCCGCTGCCATGGCTGCAGAAGAGAGTGACGCCACATGAGTGAACTGAAATACTATTTCTCGATCTTTCTCAGACGCCTGCATTATTTCCTGATCGTATCAGTGATCGTCTCGGCGGTCGCGGTGATCGCGGCCTTCGCGCTACCGCCAGCCTACGAGTCGCAGACCCGACTGCTTCTGGAAGGGCCGCAGATTCCCTCGGAACTGGCCAGCTCGACGGTCATGGTGGGCCTTTCCGAGCAGCTCGAGATCATCGAGCAGCGGTTGATGACGCGCGCCAACATGCTCGATGTGGCCCGCAGTCAGGTGGTGTTCGAAGACATCCAGGAGATGACCGCAGACGAGATCGTGGAAGCGATGCGCGCCCGCACGGTGATTCAGACGGCAGGCGGCCGCAACCCGACACCGATCATGAATATCAGCTTCGAGGCACGCAGCCCGCAGATCACCGCCGGGGTGCTCAACGAATACCTGACCCTGATCGAGCGCCAGAACGCGGAATTCCGCACGACACGGGCCGGCAACACGCAGGAGTTTTTCCAGCAGGAGGTCGAACGGCTGGGCCAGGATCTCGATGCGCAGAGCGCGCGCATCCTGGAATTCAAGACCGAGAATTCCGGTGCGCTGCCGGAAAGTCTCGAATACCGGCTCGATCAGCAGGCGACGCTGCAGGAGCAGGTGCGCCAGATCGACCGGGACATCACGACCCTGCGCAATCAGCGCACCCGGTTGGTGGAGATTTTCGAAACCACCGGACAGCTGACGGAGGAAGAGACCACGCCCCGGCTCTCCCCCAATGAGCAACGCCTGCAGGAGATGCGGGCCCAGCTCGACGAGGCGATGTCGGTCTATTCCGAGACAAACCCGCAGGTGAAAATGCTGCAGGCCCGGATTGCCCAGCTCGAAGAGCGGCTCGAGAACGCCCCCGAGGAGGCCCCGGACGCGGCGGCGGAAACCGCGCAGCAACGCCCGGGTTCGACCACGCTCGATCTGCAACTGAGCGAGATCGACACACGCATCGCGATGCTGCAGCAACAGCGCAGCGAGACCGAGGAACGCCTTGAGCGTCTTTCGGAGACACTGGCGAAAACCCCGTCCAATACCGTGGCCCTGGATGAATTGACGCGAACCTATGCCAATATCGAGGAACAGTACAATACAGCCGTCGACCGCCTGGCCCAAGCCAGCACCGGCGAGCGGATCGAGTCGCTTTCACGCGGTGGTCGTATCTCGATCATCGAGCCGCCCGCCGTGCCCAACAGGCCGACCAAGCCGAACCGCGTGATGATCGCGGGAGGCGGCACGGCCTTTGGGATCATTGCCGGGATCGGTTTGGTGGTCCTGATCGAGCTGCTCAACCGCACCGCCCGGCGCCCCGAGGATATCGTCAAGCACATCGGCGTGCGCCCGCTGGCCACCCTGCCCTATATGCGCAGCCGGTCCGAGATTT
>JAWLEL010000126.1:0-6804 GCA_041686165.1 Lentibacter sp. | reverse complement strand
CCCTCCTCGCCGATGAGGTTGTCATGGGGCACGATGCAATCGTCGAACTGGACTTGCGCCGTGGGCTGCGCGCGCCAGCCCATCTTGTCTTCGAGCCCGCCGAAACTGAGACCCTTCGCGCCGTCCTCGACAATAACCGTCGAGATGCCCTTCGGGCCGTCCTCGCCCGTGCGCACCATCGTCACATAGGCATCCGAATAGCCGCCACCGGAGATGAACGCCTTGGTCCCGTTCAGCTTGTAGCCCTGGTTCGTCTTCTCCGCTCGGGTCTTGAGCGCCGAGGCATCTGAGCCCGAGCCCGGCTCTGTCAGGCAATATGAAAAGACTTTCTCCATCGCGCAGAGCTGCGGGAGCCATTCGGCCTTGGTTTCTGCGGAGCCGAACTTGTCGATCATGCCGCCGCACATGTTGTGGATCGAAAGGAAGCTGCCCACGGAAGGGCAGGACATGGCCAGGGCCTCGAAGACCAGCGTCGCATCGAGGCGGCTCAGCCCGGAGCCGCCATGTTCCTCGGAAACGTATATGCCGCCCAGGCCCAGTTCGGCGACCTTCGGCCAGAGGTCCTTGGGGATCGTGCCTTGCTTTTCCCAATCCTGGGCGAAAGGGGCAATATGTTCTTCCCCGAAGCCCTTGGCCATGTCGTAGATCAGCGTTTGCTCTTCCGTGAGGGCGAAATCCATATCGGTGCTCCCTTTGCGCGCATAATTTGAGGAAATGAACGTCTGTTTAATTACAGATTTTTGCAGGAGTATCGCCCAAAAGGCAAGCGTTGTGCGCGAATTTCAGCCGCGATCAGACGACAGCGATCCGGCCCTTCATTGCCGGATGCCAGCGGCAGAAATAGTCATGTGTTTGGGTCTCGTTGAAGGTGATCAGCGTGGATTTGCCGGCGGCAAGATTACCGGTATCCCAGACGCCGCTCGACGAGGTCGCCGTGTGCGCCACGCTGTCGGAATTGGTGAAGGTGACGGATGTTCCGACCTTGATCGTCAGTTGTGCAGGGGTGAAGCGCATGTTGCGGATCCGGACTGTTTCCTGCGTCGAGGCGGCGCTGGAAGCAGGGTGAAGCAACGGCACCAGGGGCAGGGCTGCAAGCAGGTCTCGGCGGGTCAGCATGATATGCTCCTATAGATCGGCGTGGAATTCTTCCACGAGATGCGAGACGATGGCTCTCAAGGCCTCATCCCTGGATTTACCCTCGGCTTGCGCTTGTTCGAATACACGCCGCTGCCTGTCGGCTGCGGTGCCATCCTGCGTGATAGTGCGCGCGTTTTCCACTTCGCGCAAGGAGCGCAGCACGCCTGCATCCTCGGCCAGAAGCCCGGTCAATTCATCCATCAGATCGGCAAAGGGCACGATCTCGCGTGCGCCGAAATCGATCAGCCCCGCGCCCGTGCCGTAGCGCTGCGCGCGCCAGCGGTTCTCGGCGATGAGAAAGTTGTCATAGATGCGCCAGCGCTGGTTTTTCGCGGCCAGGCGCCAGAGCATGCGCGTGAGGGCCTGTGTCAGGGCCGCGATGGTCAGGGCGGTCTCGAGCCGCGGAGAGACATCGCAGATGCGCGATTCGATCGTCGGGAAATGTGATGAGGGGCGCAAGTCCCACCAGACCTTGGAGCTGTCCTCGATCACGCCCAGCTCGACCAGGGCATTGACCGAGCGCGTAAACTCTCCCCAGCCATCCATCCGCGGCGGAAGGCCCGTGCGTGGCAGGTTGTCGAACACGGTGAGCCGGTAGCAGTTCAGGCCGGTGTCCTCGCCCTGCCAGAACGGCGAAGAGCAGCTCAGCGCGAGCAGGTGCGGCAGGAAATACTTGAGCTGGTTCACCATGTCGATGCGCATGTCGCTGTCGGGAACACCGACATGGACGTGGCAGCCGCAGATGAGCAGCCGCCGCACCACGCCGGCGAGATCGCTGCGCAGGTTGTCATAGCGCTCCTTGCGCGTGTGATGTTGCTGGCGCCAGTCCGAGAACGGGTGACACGAGGCTGCGATCGGGGCGAGGTTGTGCTTTGCGGCGGCGCGCGCGACGGTGCTGCGCAGGCGCTTGAGATCTTCGCGGGCTTCGTTCACGTCGGCGCAGACCTTGGTGCCGATCTCCACCTGGCATTCGAGAAACTCGGGAGAGAACTGGCCTTCCAGCTCGCTGGCGCATTCCGCCATCATGTCGTCCGGTGCCGCTGCCAGATCAAGGCTGTCGCGATCGACGAGCAGATACTCCTCCTCGATGCCGATGGTCAGCTCGGGTTCGTTCCACGACATGGGCAGTGCTCCAACTCTTCGCGCTTGGGAGCATCGAAGCAGCAAACCCGCGTTCGCGCAAGCTTCAGGATGGGCGCGCCGCCACCCAGCTTTTGGCGTCCGAAAGGGTCTCGAAGAGCGCGCATTCGGCCCAGCTGCTTTGTTCGGCGAGGTTCTCGAAGATGCGCGCCAGCCCGAAAGAGACGTCATTGCCCGTCACCACGGCGATATGGAGCCGAGTGTTCGCCGCCTCGTATTGGGCTGAGAAAAGTGAGAAAAGCGAGAAGATCTCCGCGAAGCCGGAGGTCGTGCCCGTCACCTTGCGCACATCGATGATCTGCGGGCGCGCAAGCCTGAACTCGCTATCCATCTGGTAGTCGCGCCACATATTCGCGACTTCGAGGAGCTCTACCTGCTCCTCGTAATACGCAATAACGGCGTCCGGCTCACGCAGGATCTGATAACTCACGGGCATTTGGAAACTTGCAGCTAGAGAAAAACCACGGCAGTTTCGCGTGCTGCCGTGATCTTCCTATGCGAGAAAAACGCGTTAGTCCATAGCCTTGAAGTTGAATTCTCCACCTTCCTTGATCCCCGAGGGCCAGCGGGAGGTGACGGTCTTCGTCCGCGTGTAGAACTTGAACGCATCGGGGCCGTGCTGGTTCAGATCGCCGAAAACGGATTTCTTCCAGCCACCGAACGTATGGTAGGCCAGTGGTACCGGGATGGGCACGTTGATCCCGACCATGCCGATATTGACCCGGTTGGCGAAGTCGCGCGCGGCGTCGCCATCGCGCGTGAAGATCGCGGTGCCGTTGCCCATCTCGTGATCCATTGCCAGTTTGAGCGCTTCTTCGTAGGAGCCCGCGCGCACCGTGCTGAGGACGGGGCCGAAGATTTCCTTCTTGTAGATGTCCATGTCGGGCGTGACCTTGTCGAAGAGATGCGCGCCGACGAAAAAGCCGTCTTCATAGCCTTGCAGGCTGAAATCGCGCCCGTCGACGACGAGCTCGGCGCCTTGCTCCACACCGCTTTCGACCAGCCGCAGGATGTTCTCCTTGGCCGCGCCCGTGACGACGGGGCCGTAGTCCACATCATCGCCTGACGTGTAGGGGCCGACCTTGAGCTTCTCGATGCGGGGGACGAGCTTCTCGATCAGGGCGTCAGCGGTTTCCTCGCCCACGGGAACGGCGACGGAAATCGCCATGCAGCGTTCACCGGCCGCGCCGTAGCCTGCGCCGACAAGCGCGTCGGCGGCCTGGTCGAGGTCGGCGTCCGGCATGATGATCATGTGGTTCTTGGCCCCGCCGAAGCACTGGACGCGTTTGCCCTGGGCGCAGCCCGTGCCGTAGATATACTCCGCGATCGGCGTGGAGCCGACGAAACCGATAGACTGGATCGTCTCGTCATAGAGGATCGCGTCGACGGCTTCCTTGTCTCCGATGACGACTTGCAGAAGGCCCTTGGGGAGCCCGGCCTCTTCCATCAGCTCGGCCAGCATGAGCGGCACCGAGGGGTCGCGCTCGGAGGGCTTCAGAATGAAGGCATTGCCACAGGCGAGCGCGGGCGCGAACATCCACATCGGGATCATGGCAGGAAAGTTGAAAGGCGTGATTCCGGCAGATACGCCAAGGGGTTGGCGCATGGAATACATGTCGATTCCGGGGCCTGCGCCGTCGGTATACTCGCCCTTGAGCAGCTCGGGGGCACCGATGCAGTATTCGACGACTTCCAGCCCGCGCTGCACATCTCCCTTGGCGTCGGGGAAGGTCTTGCCATGCTCGCGGCTCAGCGCCTCGGCGAGCTTGTCCATGTCGCGGTTGAGCAGGTCGACGAATTTCATCATGACGCGTGCGCGGCGCTGCGGGTTGGTCGCGGCCCAGGCGGGCTGGGCCTCGGCGGCGATGGCAACGGCCTTTTCGACCTCCTCTTTGGAAGCCAGCGGCGCCTTGGCCTGAACCTCGCCGGTGGCGGGATTGTAGACATCGGAGAAGCGGCCTGACGTGCCCTTGACGTGTGCGCCGCCCATGTAGTGCGTGAGTTCCTGCATTTCGCTCTCCCTTGGCAATTCCCGGTCAGCATAGAATTGCATTTATGCCTTGAAAAGAGGCAGGATGGCAAAGATTGTTTTGCAAAAATGCAATATGGAGGTGTGCCGTGGAGGCGAACTGGGATGATCTGAAGACTTTCCTCGGCGTGGCGCGGGCGGAGACCCTGAGCCGCGCCTCTGCCCGGCTCAAGGCCGATCCGGCCACGCTGGGACGGCGCATCGCCCGGCTGGAGGCGTCGCTCGGGCAGGTGCTCTTCACAAAGTCGCCACAGGGCTACGTGCTCACGCAGGAGGGACAAAGGCTCTTGCCCCATGCCGTGAAGCTCGAGCAGGCCATGCTGGACGCCGAAGAAGACCTGGGCGGGGAGGGCACGGCCCTGTCGGGGCAGATCAGGCTCGGCGCGCCCGACGGCTGCGCCAATTTCGTCCTGCCGCAGGTCTGCGCCGAAATCTCGCGGCGCCACCCCGACCTCGACATCCAGATCGTCGCCTTGCCGCGCATTCTCAACCTGTCCAAGCGCGAAGCGGACATGGCAATCACCGTGAGCCGGCCCGAGGCGGGGCGGCTCGTTGTTCAGAAGCTGACCGATTACAAGCTGCACCTGGCGGCGTCGCGGGGCTATCTCGACGCCCATGGCCCGATCACGTCGCTGGCCGATCTCGCCGCGCAGCGGCTTGTCGGCTACATCCCGGACATGATTTTCGACAAGGAACTCGACTACCTCAGCGGCACCGCCTTCGAGAGGGTGACTCTGGCCTCCAATTCCGCTTCGGTCCAGTTCAACATGATCCGGCAGGGCGGGGGCGTCGGCGTCGTGCACGACTTTGCCCTGCCAGCGGCGGAGGGGGCCGTGCGCGCCGTTCTCGGCGATGTCTTCAGCCTGACACGCAGCTTCTATCTCATCCGCCATGAGGACGATGCCCGCGTCGCCCGGCTGGCGCGATTCGCGGCAGAGCTGGGCGAGGGAGTGCGCCGGGAGGTGGCGCGCCTCGAAGCGCTCGCTTGACAGCACGCAGCCTGCGCGCCACGCTGAACCAAAAAGGAGGGCCGTCATGCTCGTACAACAGATCCTGAAATCCAAGGGTGGCGGTGCCGTGACCACCGTCAAGGCGGGGAGTTCCATCGCGGACGCGGCCGATATGCTGGCGGAGCGGCGCATTGGCGGGCTGATCGTCTCGGAGGATGGCGAGACGGTCGAGGGAATTCTCTCGGAGCGTGACATCGTCCGCAGCCTCGCGCTGCGCGGGGCGGTTTGCCTGGAGGAGACGGTTGGCGATCTCATGACGCGCAATCCCGTGAGCTGTTCCAAGGGCGATGGTGCCGACGCCGTGCTGGAACAGATGACCAACGGGCGTTTTCGTCACATGCCGGTGATCGAGGATGGCAAGCTCGTCGGCATCGTGACGATCGGCGACGTGGTGAAGGCGCGGCTCGAAGAGCTCGCCATGGAGAAAGATGCGCTACAAGGCATGATCATGGGCCATTGAGTCATTCCCCCTTGACATGAGATTGCGTTTAGCTGCAATGCAGCGAAACAATGTTGCGTTCACTAAGCGAGGCCCCCATGCGCATCGGACTGTACCCCGGCACCTTCGATCCGATCACGCTCGGGCATCTCGACATCATCAAGCGCGGGGCGGCGCTGGTGGACCGGCTGGCGATCGGGGTGGCGATCAACCGTGACAAGGGCCCCCTGTTTTCGCTCGAAGAGCGTGTCGAAATGATTGAGGCGGAGTGCGCCGCGCTCTCGAAAGAGACCGGCACGGAGATTATCGCGCATCCTTTCGAGAACCTCCTGATCGATTGCGCCAAGGATGTCGGGGCCCAGATCATCGTCCGTGGCCTGCGCGCCGTGACGGATTTCGAGTATGAATATCAGATGGTTGGCATGAACCGGGCGATGGACAGCTCGATCGAGACGGTCTTCCTGATGGCCGATCTGAACCACCAGGCGATCGCCTCGAAGCTGGTCAAGGAAATTGCACGGCTGGACGGTGACATCAGCAGCTTCGTCACTCCGACAGTCAGATCGCGGCTGCTCGAAAAGCTCGGCAAGTCCTGAGCGCGCCACGTTGATCTTTCGCCGTTAGCCCGCCAAATCGGGGGTGCCAACCCGTGCACCTCCCGTGCACCACCCGTGCACCGGAGTGTCGCAAGGCGGGAGTTGAAGTGTCCCGCCTTTGACCCGAGGCATCAGATAAAGGCGGGGCGCGCGCATCCACCAAGACTTGCGCTGCGCTCCGTCAAAAGCTGTGCGGAAGGTTCTTGGCGGAATGCGTCAACGCCAACAAGTCGACCTGTTCGCGGCGCGTGGGCTCAATCCGCGTTTTCCTCGTCCGCCTGGTCGGCAGACCAGGCCCCCGCCGCCTCGACGGCCAGCGGCGAGGCCGTCGGCAGAACGCCGAGATAGCTTTCGGTATCTTCCGGCGCGACGGGCGCGGTGCGCTGCGTCATCCGGTAGCCGCAATAGAGCGCGATGGAGGCGAAGGTCATCGAGAGCACGCCCCAGAAGGCG
>JAWLEL010000125.1:0-6851 GCA_041686165.1 Lentibacter sp. | reverse complement strand
TTCTCAGGGGCCGATTTGCGCGAGCGATTACGGCTTCGAATTCGAGGAGCAGCACCGCAGGAAAGGCGCGTGAAACATGGCAGTGGGCATATTCGACAGTGGTCTGGGCGGATTGGCCATTCGGGAGGCGATCCGCGATAAGCTGCCCGATCTGCCCTTGCACTACCTGACTGACAGCGCCAACGCGCCCTATGACGGGCGCAGCGAGGACGATATCCACGATCTGACAAAAGCTGGCGTCGAGCGGCTCTGGGCCGAAGGCTGTGATCTTGTGCTCCTTGCCAGCGGAACAGCGAGTGCGGTGGCGCTGCGACGGATGCAGGAAGCAGGCGTGCCCGAGGGCAAGCGCGTCCTTGGCATTTTCGTCCCCCTCATCGAAGCCCTGACAGGGCGCGCCTGGGGAGACAACACGCGGCCGCGCGAGGTTGATGTTTCCAAGGTCGCACTCTTTGGCACGGCCGCAACGGTCGCGAGCCGTGCCTTCCAGCGCGAGCTGGCTTTCCGGGCCATTGGTGTCGATGTCGAGACCGAGGCTTGTGGCGGTGTTTCAGAAGCGCTCGAAGAGGGTGACAGGGCGCAGGCGGAAGCCTTGGTGGAGCGCCATGCCACAGCGCTACTCGAGAAAATGCCGCAGCCGGAAGCTGCCGTGCTCGGCTGCGCTCATTTGGCAAGGCTTGAAGATGTTGTCCAGACTGCGCTTGGAGCACAGGTTCGGCTTCTGAGCCCGCCTGTCCATGTGGCTGAAAGCCTTGCGGCCTACCTTGAGCGCCACCCCGAAATGCAGGGGGCTGCAGGCGGGGATCGCTTTCTGACGACAGGCGACCCGGCCGCAGTTTCGAAGCGTGCGCGGCGATTCTCGCGACGAGACGCCGCTTTCGAGGCTGCTTGAGCCTCTAGGGCCTTCCGGCTAGAACCACAGGAACAGTTTCATAGAGAGGTCTGCCATGACCCACAAGATCGCCATTCTCGGTGCGTCCGGCTACACCGGCGCAGAGCTTATTCGCCTGCTGGCGGGACATCCGGCCTATGAGATCGCGGCCCTTGGCGCGCATTCCAAGGCCGGTCAGCGCATGGCTGATGTGTTTCCTCATCTGCGTCATCTCGATCTGCCAGCTCTCGTGCGCTTCGAAGAGATAGACTTTGCGCAGATCGATCTTTGCTTTTGCGCGCTACCCCACAAGACCAGCCAGGAAGTGATCCGTGATCTGCCGAGGGATCTGAAGATCGTCGATCTTTCCGCCGATTTCCGCCTGCGTGATCCGGACGCCTACGAGACCTGGTATGGTAATCCGCACAGCGCTGTCGAGGTGCAGGGCGAGGCTGTCTACGGGCTGACAGAGTTCTATCGCGAAGACATTGCAAAGGCACGGCTCGTGGCTGGCACGGGCTGCAACGCAGCCACGGGGCAATTCGCGCTGCGCCCGCTCATCGAGGCCGGGGTGATCGACTTGGATGAGATCATCCTCGACCTCAAGTGTGGCGTGTCGGGGGCCGGGCGGAGCCTGAAGGAAAACCTGCTGCACGCGGAGCTTTCCGAAGGTTACAACGCCTATGCCGTCGGCAGCACACACCGGCACCTTGGGGAGTTCGACCAGGAATTCTCGAAGATCGCCGGGCGCGAGGTAAAGGTGCAGTTCACGCCCCATCTCGTCCCGGCCAATCGGGGTATCCTCGCGACAGTATATGTGAAAGGCGACGCGCAAGCCATTCATGAGACACTTGAAAAGCGCTATGCCGAGGAACGGTTCCTCCATGTGCTGCCGATGGGCGAGACCCCGAGCACGCACCATGTGCGCGGCTCGAACTTCTGCCATATCGGGGTTGCATCCGACCGGATCGAGGGGCGGGCGATCATCGTCGCCGCACTCGACAACCTGACAAAAGGTAGCAGCGGTCAGGCCTTGCAGAATGCCAATCTCATGCTAGGTGAAGAGGAAGTGTCAGGCTTGTTGGCCGTGCCGGTCTTTCCCTGACCATCCTGAGAGGTGATCGTATGAAGGGTTTGAAGAAGAAACGCCGTATCCAGGTTGTTTTGCTGGCGGCCTTGGCGCTTGTGGTTTCGACGGTTCTGGTCGGCTATGCCATGAAGGACGGGATCAATTTCTTCCGCTCGCCGAGCCAGGTTGTCGAAAGCCCGCCGCCGCCTACCGAGACTTTTCGGATCGGCGGGCTGGTCGAGGAGGGCAGTGTCGCTCGCGGACAGGGCGAGACAGTGCGCTTCCGCGTGACCGATGGCGGCCAGAGCGTCGAAGTGCACTACCGGGGCGTTCTTCCTGATCTTTTCGAGGAGAACCAGGGAATGGTCGGCACCGGGAAGCTCGAGAACAACATCTTCGTGGCCTCGGAAATTCTCGCCAAGCATGACGAGACCTACATGCCCAAGGAAGTCATGGACGCGCTCAAGGAGCAGGGCGTTTACCAGGAGCCGAACGGTAGCTAAGGCCTCCGTTAACCGGTTTGAAACAGGCTCTTCGTGTCAACATGCGGAGAGCGTCCATGAAATCTGTTCGAGAGATTGCCGAGGAGATCGTCGCCCGTGAGGGCGGCTTCGTGAATGACCCCGATGACCCCGGCGGGGCGACAAATTTCGGGGTCACCATTCACACGATGCGCAGGCTCGGGCTCGACCTGGACCATGACGGTGATGTGGACGTGGCCGATGTGCGCCGCCTTACCCGCGCGCAGGCCGTGGATATCTTCGTGCGCCACTATTTCGAGAAGCCCCGGATCGGGGATCTGCCGAGGGTTCTTCAGGCGAGTGTCTTCGACATGTATGTCAACGCCGGTGCCGGCGCGGTGCGCATCCTGCAACGGCTTCTCAGGCAGATGGGGCATCGCGTTGCCGTGGACGGGATGATCGGACCCGAGACGATCGAGGCCGCCCGCGCGGCGGAACATGCGGCGCCGAGTCACCTGGGAGACGCTTATGGAATTGCCCGGCGCAACTACTACTTCCGCCTCGCTGACAAGCGCCCGGCAAGCCGCAAATATGCACGCAGCCGTGCAGGAGGAAAGGGTGGCTGGATTCGCCGCGCGGAAGAGTTCATCAGCCCGCGCTACCATATGAGCGCTGCCGAATTCAGGGACAGGGTCGCAAAATGGGGATGATCGAGAGCGTGATGCAGATGCTGTTCGGGAGCGGGCGCAACATCGTCAAGGAGACAGCCGAGGTTTTCCGCGAGAACGCTGAGGCAGACGCTTCGCGCGACGCGCGCCTGCGCGACGCCGCGCTCGAGCAGTTTGCCCAGGAATTCGCCGTTCCCAAGCATAGCCTGTTCAACCGCTTCATGGATGGTATCAACCGCCTGCCGCGTCCGCTCATGGCGCTCGGTACCATCGGGCTCTTCGTCGCCGCGATGGTGCACCCCGTCTGGTTCGCTGAGCGCATGCAGGGGATCGCCCTCGTTCCCGAGCCGCTCTGGTGGCTTCTTGGAGCCGTTGTTTCTTTCTATTTCGGCGCACGCCATCAGGCGAAGGGGCAGGAGCTTCAGCGCCAGCTCGCCGAGACGCTGTCGCGTACGCAGCATTTGGCGGGCAACATGTCGGCGCTCGGTGCCTTGACGTCTGGTGCCGAGTTGCCGGGCCGCGCGGAAACAGGAAACGATGTGGTGTTGGCGGCGCAGGTGGACGAGCCCGAGGCAAACGCTGCGCTCAACGACTGGCGCAAGAACCCCTCCGCCGGACGATAATTCCGTGAAAGGCGCGGTGCGCGTCACTCTCCCGCGACATTGTGAAGCTCGGCGCGTTGAAATGGATTGGCGCGGCGGGATTTGAGGTCTATCAATGACGCATGATTGCTGAACTTGGACATTTCGCGCTCGTTTTGGGCTTTATCGTATCGCTGCTGCAAACCGTCGTGCCGATGATTGGCGCGGCCAAGCGCTGGCCGGGCTGGATGCGCTTTTCTGAGCCGGGGGCCAATGCGCTCTTCCTGCTCACGGCATTCTCCTTCGCGGCGCTGACCTATGCATTCGTGATGTCGGATTTCTCCGTCAAGCTCGTCTGGCTCAATTCCCACACCGACAAGCCGATGCTCTACAAGATCACCGGAGTCTGGGGCAATCACGAAGGCTCAATGCTGCTCTGGGTGCTGATCCTGACGCTCTTTGGTGCAATGGCGGCGTGGTTCGGAGGCGGGCTGCCACCGACTTTGAAGGCCCGTATCCTTGCCGTTCAGGGCTCGATTACCGCGGCGTTCATTGCCTTTGTCTTGTTCACGTCGAATCCGTTCCTGCGGCTCGACCCTGCGCCGCTCAACGGGCAGGATCTCAACCCGCTGCTGCAGGACCCGGGCCTGGCCTTTCACCCGCCGTTTCTTTATCTCGGCTATGTTGGCCTCTCGATGGCTTTTTCCTTTGCCGTGGCCGCGCTCATCGAAGGGCGCGTCGATGCCGCATGGGGGCGTTGGGTGCGCCCGTGGACGCTTGCAGCCTGGGTCTTTCTGACAGTCGGAATCGGCCTTGGCAGCTGGTGGGCCTATTACGAGCTTGGCTGGGGTGGGTTCTGGTTCTGGGATCCTGTCGAGAACGCGAGCTTCATGCCTTGGTTGCTGGCCGTGGCGCTTCTGCATTCCTCGGTCGTGGTGGAGAAGCGTGAGAGCCTCAAAAGTTGGACCATTCTTCTCGCCATCATCGCCTTCGGTTTCTCGCTGCTCGGGGCGTTTATCACCCGTTCGGGTATCATCACGTCGGTGCATGCCTTCGCGACCGATCCGGAGCGCGGCGTTTTTCTTTTGCTCATCCTTGGGGTCTTCACCGGTGGGGCGCTCATTCTCTACGCGCTGCGCGCTCGCGTCATGGAGGCGAAGGGTGTCTTCGGCATGGTCAGCCGCGAATCGGCTCTTGTGCTCAACAATATTCTGCTCGCCGTTTCGGCCTTCATCGTGTTCATCGGGACGATGTGGCCGCTCTTCAGCGAGATGTTCTTCGATCGCAAGCTCTCAGTCGGCGCTCCGTGGTTCAACGCCTCTTTCACACCGCTTATGATTCTTCTCGGGTTGGCGCTGCCGCTCGGGGCGATACTTCCCTGGAAGCGGGGTAAGCTTGGTCGCGTCGCGGGCAAACTGAAGATTGCCTTTGTTCTTGCCGTGGCCGTCGGCGCGCTGACTTTTGCTGTTCAGGGTGACCGGTCCGCACTTGGGCCTGTGGGGCTGTTTCTTGGGGCCTGGCTGATTGCTGGTGCGGCGACGGATTTGCTGAGTCGAGGTCGCAAAGGTGAAAAACTGGCGCGGCTTGGAAGACTGCCGCGCGCGGATTGGGGCAAGTCGGTTGCCCACGCGGGGCTTGGCGTCACGATGATGGGAATTTCCGGGCTGCTTGCCTGGGAACAGGAGGACATCCGGGTAATGGTTGATGGCGACAGTCTGGAATTGGCTGGGTATACTGTGCGCCTAGACAGTGTCGAGGAGGTTCAAGGCCCCAACTATATCTCGACGCAGGCCACCCTCACGCTGCTGAGATCGGGCGCAGTGATCTCGGAACTTACTCCCGAGAAACGCGTCTATCCTGTGGCCGGTATGCCGACAACCGAAGCTGCGATCGATATCGGCTTCCTGCGTGACATCTATATTGTCATCGGTGATGCGCAAGAGGGGGGCGGATGGGCCGTCCGGACCTATTACAAGCCGCTGGCCAACTGGATCTGGGGCGGCGCGATCCTGATGGCGCTCGGGGGCGCTCTCAGTCTCTCCGACAGGCGTTATCGTGTTTCTGTGGGCGCGCGCAGGAGGTCGGAGATGTCCGGCGGCCGGGTGCCGGCTGAATGAAACGGATCGTGTTCCTTCTCGTCTTCCTGGCGGCGCCGCTCTGGGCTGTGCAGCCTGATGAGGTGTTGAATGATCCCGAGCTCGAAGCGCGCGCGCGGGAGCTTAGCCAGGACTTGCGCTGCCTTGTCTGCCGCAACGAGAACATCGACGACAGCAATGCGGAGCTTGCGCGCGATCTGCGGCTTCTCGTGCGAGAGCGGCTCGTGGCGGGAGACAGTGACTCGGAGGTGATCGACTTCGTCGTGTCGCGCTATGGTGAATATGTCCTGCTCACTCCGCGCAGGGGCGGCAGCAACATCATTCTCTACTATGCAGGCCCCGCGATGTTCATTTTCGCCCTTCTCGCGGCTGGGCTCTACCTGCGCAGCCGGTCCAGCAGCCGGACGGTTGGCCGCGAGGACCTGAGCGAAGAAGAACAGGCTCAGCTTGACGAAATCATGAAGGATTGACGCGCCGTTCGGCTTTTCAACGGCGCTGATTTGCGGTTTGCTCGCGGAAAGCCACGTCGAGGGACATTATGGATTTCCAAACGATCAATCTTGAACTGAACGAGGCGGGCTATGCCGTCATCAGCCTCGAGCGCGCCGAGAAGATGAACGCGATGACGGCCCAGATGCGTGCCGAGATACCGGCGGCCTTTGAAGACGCGCTGGAGCGTGGTGCGCGGTGCATTGTCATCACCGGAAGCGGCAAGGCGTTCTGTTCGGGCCAGGACCTCGGCGATGGGGCGAACGCCGCACATATCGACCTCGAGCGCGTGTTGCGCGACGAATACAACCCGATGGTGCAGAGCATCGTGAATGCCCCAGTTCCGACGATTGCGGCAGTGAATGGCGCGGCGGCGGGAGCCGGGGCCAATCTTGCGCTTGCGGCCGACGTGGTGATTGCGGCGAAGAGTGCATATTTCATGGAAGCCTTCTCGAAGATCGGTCTTATTCCCGATGCGGGCGGCACGTATTTCCTGCCCCAGCTCGTCGGCCGCGCGAAGGCCATGGGGGCGGCGCTGTTTGCGGAGAAGATCAGCGCCGAAGAGGCGGACGCGATGGGCCTGATCTGGGAGCATGTCGAAGACGAGGCCTTCGAGACC
>JAWLEL010000124.1:0-6876 GCA_041686165.1 Lentibacter sp. | reverse complement strand
TGGCGGCCACTGCTTGCATTCGTGATGCTGTTTGTCGCGCTGGCGCCTGTGCTGTTCTTCGACTTGCCCCGCAAGATGCTTATTTTCACGGGTCTTTACCCCTTCATCGCTTTCTGGCTGATCTGGGGAGGGACGATCTTCGCACCGCTGGTTGCCTTGCTGGGGTTCGTCGGCGGCTATTTCGTCTATGCGCGGTTCGTGAAATCGAGTTTCGCACTCGGTTTCTTCGGCGCAATCCTCTCTGCGATCGTGATCTGGACGGTGGGTGGTTGGCTCATCCCCGAGAACGCTTCGGAAAACGCCATGCTGACTGCGGTTCCGAGCCGTGATCTTGGCGGCTTCATGCTCAACATGATGCTCGGGATCACCTGTGTGTCGCTCTCCTTGCCGCTCGGCATCGCACTGGCGCTTGGGCGCCAATCACACCTGCCGATCGTGAAATGGATCTGCGTTGTCTTCATCGAGTTCGTGCGGGGCGTACCGCTGATCACGCTTCTTTTCGTTGCGAACGTGATGCTGGCCTACTTCTTCCCGCCAGGGTCCGGGGTCGATCTCTTCCTGCGGGTCGTGATCATGATCACGATGTTCGCCTCAGCCTATATCGCCGAAGTGATCCGGGGCGGGCTGGCGGCCCTGCCCAAGGGGCAGTATGAAGCGGCGGACAGCATCGGGCTCGATTATCCGCAGGCCATGCGCCTCATTATCCTGCCGCAGGCCCTGAAGATTTCCATTCCGGGTATCGTCAACGTGGCTGTGGGCCTGTTCAAGGATACGACGCTTGTTTCGATCATCTCCATGTTCGACCTCGTCGGCATGATCCGCGGACCGATACTCGCCTCGACCGACTGGAACGGCGTTTACTGGGAGCTGTTCTTGTTCGCGTCGCTGCTCTTCTTCGTCGTTTGCTACGGCATTTCACAATACTCGCAGTGGCTTGAACGCCGCCTTGAGACAGATCACCGTTAAAGGAGGGTTTTGGCCATGGCTGATACCACACAAATGAAAGAACCGGATACGAGCGAAATGAAAGTGCCGGATACCACACAAATGAAAGTATCCGACGAAGTCGCGATCGAGATCAACAACATGAACAAATGGTTTGGGGCGTTCCACGTTTTGCGTGACATCGACCTCACCGTTTACGAGGGTGAGCGTATCGTGATTTGTGGGCCGTCGGGCTCGGGCAAGTCAACGCTCATCCGATGCATCAATGCCTTGGAGGAGCATCAGCAAGGCTCGATCACGGTGGATGGCACGCTGCTCGGTTCGGATCTGAAGAACATCGACAAGATCCGCTCGGAAGTGGGCATGTGCTTTCAGCACTTCAATCTCTTCCCGCATCTGAGCATTCTGGAGAACTGCACACTGGCGCCGATCTGGGTGCGCAAGACCCCGAAGAAGGAAGCTGAGGAAACCGCGATGCATTTCCTCGAGAAGGTGAAGATTCCGGACCAGGCGGATAAGTATCCCGGGCAGCTCTCAGGCGGACAGCAGCAGCGCGTGGCGATCGCGCGATCGCTGTGCATGAAGCCACGCATCATGCTTTTCGACGAGCCGACATCGGCGCTTGACCCCGAGATGATCAAGGAAGTGCTCGACACGATGATCGAGCTTGCGGAAGATGGCATGACGATGCTTTGCGTGACCCACGAGATGGGCTTTGCGCGTCAGGTGGCCAACCGCGTCATCTTCATGGATCAGGGGCAGATCGTCGAACAGAACGAGCCCGAAGCCTTCTTCAAAAACCCGCAGAACGACCGGACCAAGCTTTTCCTGAGCCAGATCCTCGGTCACTGACTGGCCAAGAGCCTGACGAGACCCGAGAAGGCCGCCCCCGGGGCGGCCTTTTTCATGCGCGGGTGATGCGGTTGATGTGGCCCATCTTGCGACCGGGCTTCACCTCGGCTTTTCCATAAAGGTGCATCGCGGTATCAGTGGCTTTGGCAAGCTCTGGCACGCGGTCCATGTCAGCCCCAATCAGGTTCTCCATCACAACGTCCGCGTGGCGCTTGCCATCGCCGAGCGGCCAGCCCGCGACGGCGCGGATGTGCTGCTCGAACTGGTTGACCGTGCAACCCTGCTGGGTCCAGTGGCCGGAATTGTGCACGCGCGGAGCGATTTCGTTGACGATAAGCCCCTCGGGGGTGACGAAAAGCTCGACACCCATGACGCCGACATAGTCAAGCGCATTGAGGATTTGCGCCGCCAGCAGCACGGCATCGGTCCGCAGGTTGGCCGGAATCTGAGCCGGAACGGTCGTCGTCCGCAAAATCCCGTCCTCGTGAACATTCTCACCCGGATCGAAGCAGGCCACGTCGCCGGATGGATTGCGCGCGGCGATGATCGAGATTTCTTTGGAGAAGTCGATGAAGCCTTCAAGCACTGAGGGCGCATCGGCCATTTCGGCCCAGGCTTCGGGAATGTCGGCCTCGGTCTTGAGCCGGGCCTGCCCCTTGCCGTCATAGCCGAAGCGGCAGGTCTTGAGGATGGCGGGGAGGCCGATCTGCGAGGCGGCGGCGCGCAGGGCATCTTCCGAGGTGACGGAGGCATAGGGGGCCGTCTTCAGGCCAAGACCTGTGAGAAAGTCCTTCTCGACGATCCTGTCCTGGCTGACGCGGAGCGCCTCACGGCTCGGATGGATCGGGCGGATGGCCTCGAGCGTGTCGAGCGCGGAGGTGGGGATGTTCTCGAACTCGTAGGTGATGACATCGACGCTTCGGGCAAATTTCTCAAGCGCCTTCGTATCCGTGTATTCGGCCTGCAAGTGATAGTTCGCGACGTGGCTGGCCGGGCAATCTCCGCCGGGCTCGAAGATGCAGGTCTTGAAGCCGAGCCTGGAGGCGGCAACCGAGAGCATGCGCCCGAGCTGTCCGCCGCCGAGTATGCCGATCGTTGCGCCTTGCTGGAGAGGGTCAGTCATCGCTCGGAGCCTCCGGGATGGACTCGGAAAGCGCGTCGCGCCATGCGTCGAGGCGAGCGGCAAGGGCGTCATCATGCAAGGCAAGGATACCCGCCGCCATGAGCCCTGCATTGGCGGCTCCCGCAGCACCGATAGCCATGGTCGCGACAGGGAAGCCTTTGGGCATCTGCACGATCGAATAGAGGCTGTCGACACCGGAAAGTGCGCGGGTCTGCACGGGCACACCGACCACGGGAATACGCGTCTTCGAGGCCATCATGCCGGGCAGATGCGCCGCGCCGCCGGCACCGGCGATGATCACGTCGAGGCCGCGCTCTGCCGCCTGCTTGCCATAGCTCCAGAGCCTGTCGGGCGTGCGATGCGCCGACACGATACGGGCTTCATACGAAATGCCGAGTTCATCCAGGATGGTTGCGGCTTCCTTCATCGTCGGCCAGTCGGACTGGCTGCCCATGATGATTCCGACTTTCACGCTCATAGCTGTCCTCGCGATTCAGGAAGCGCGCACTATAGGCGCTTTCGGTGCTTACGCAATGATATCGGGCGTTAGCCTGTCCTCGATCTGGGCGATCTTGTCCTTCAGCGCCAGCTTTTGTTTCTTCAGTCGCCGGATTGTGAGTTGATCGGCCGTGCTGCGCTCCTGCAACGCGTTGATCGCTTCGTCGAGATCGCGATGCTCACGCCGAAAGACCTCCAGCTCGAGGCGCAGAACATCTTCGGTTTTCATCTCGATATCATTGGCTGGGTTCATGCGAGGCCCGATTCCTTGGGAAGCTCGGGTCAAGATACTGAAAAACGCAAACTTCGCAAAGCTCTTGCAGCCTCGCCCAGGGTTTCCCATATTGGTGTCACGAGGTCGCCGCAACGGGGCCTCCGGTTACACTGTCGCTTGCGAAAAAAAGGGCGTGTCATGAGCAAACTTTCCTTGGGGTCCACCCCCTATCTTCTTGGGTTCGAACAGCTGGAACGACTGTTGGAGCGCACTGCCAAATCGGGCAATGAGGGCTATCCGCCTTTCAACATCGAACAAACCTCACAGAATTCCTATCGTATCACGCTCGCGGTCGCCGGGTTTGCCGAAAGCGATCTTTCTATCACGGTCGAAGACAAGCAGTTGGTGATCCGCGGACGCCAGGGCGACGAGGTGGATGAACGTGTTTTCCTGCACCGCGGCATCGCCGCGCGGCAGTTTCAAAGGTCTTTCGTGCTTGCGGACGGTGTCGAGGTTGGCGAAGCGATCATGGAGAACGGGCTGTTGCATGTTGATCTGACACGCGCAGAGCCGGAGACCATAGTTCAGACCATCAATATCAGGAAAGGGTGAGCCATGGACACACCATTTGACTTCAAACAGGATACAGGCCGTCCGATCGTTTATGTGCGGGAGGTGGCCGCTGATGATCTTCCCGAGGATGTGCGTGCCCAACTAATGGGTGCGGATAAGATCTATGCCGTACATGACGCCTCCGGTGAGCGGCTTGCTCTTGTGAAGGATCGCAACATGGCTTTCGTGCTCGCGCGCCAGAACAATCTCGCCCCGGTTGCCGTGCACTGACTTCGCTGGGCCAATTCATCAGCAAAAGAAGCTGAGCGACGCTCGCTCAAGGTGTGATGCGTGGCCAGAGGCCATAGTGCTCTGTGACATGGTCAAGGCAGGTCATGTTCGCCTCTGCTCGGGAGCGTCCGTTCACACGCTGGTTCTGCAATGGTGCGGCTGCGCTTCGCGGAGTGACACAGGCTCGTGCCGAGGGTGCCGCGAGGACCGGCACGCGCTGGAGCGCCAGATGTGCGGAAATCCATATGTCGTCGACACCGAAGGCTTCGGGTGGAGGCTTCAGGATATCCGGGCCAAGTTGGCGGGTGTCAAGAAGTACGCCTGCAAATCCCTGCGCAATGAGATCAAAAGGTGGCTGAGCAACCCGGCGCAGGCGTCTTACGCTGTAGGGATGCGCCGAAACAGAGCCTCCGGCGCTGCGCGCCTCGAAGAGCTGTTCCGCCCAGTCCGGCGCGTAGAGGCAATCGTCATCGCAGATCACCACATCGCCCTCGATGCCTGCCTCAAGGGCACCAAGAAGCTTCGTCGCGGGTCCGTAGTCGCGCTGCGTAGGATGAACCGTGACGCCTTCGGGAAGTGCGGGCAGCTTAAAGGCGCCGGGAAACCGCGCGTAACTTCGCGGGATTTGCAGCACGACCCTGGCAGGCACCGTCTGGTTCAAAAGGCTTTCGAGAACTGGACCCAGCTCTGGAAACCTTGGAGGTATGGAGGTCAGGGAGATCGTCGTCATGTGCCCGTGCTTCGCTATGCCGAGTAGGGGCAGGCTGTCAGCCTGGCGCGGCAAAGCCAAGCAGACTGAAGTTGTTTACCTCGTTTTGAGTCAAAGCGAAGCGCATTGCGCAGGGGAGGTGAGTATAGGCTTGGCTGGCCGGCGAAGCTCCGGCTAGCCAAGTGTTTTCGAGCAGGGAAAACTGCACCGAAGTCATGCGACACTTCCGAGACAGTTTCAGATTTCGACAACAGGCACCTATTGCGCGGCGATAAGGCCAAGGCTTTCGAGCTTGAGGATGACCTGGTGCGCGCAGTTGTCCACGTCGACATTCTCTGTCTCGACACGCAGCTCAGGATCGGCAGGCACATCGTAGGGGTCGGAAATGCCCGTGAATTCCTTGATCTTGCCCTCGCGCGCCAACCTGTAGAGGCCTTTGCGGTCACGCCGTTCGCATTCCTCGATGGAGGTCGCCACATGCACCTCGACGAAAGCACCGAAAGATTCGACATCTTCGCGCACGGCGCGGCGGGTTGCACTGTAGGGTGCGATGGGCGCGCAGATTGCAATGCCGCCGTTCTTGGTGATTTCGGAGGCGACATAGCCGATCCGGCGGATGTTGAGATCGCGGTGTTCTTTCGAGAAGCCAAGCTCCGAGCTCAGGTTCTTGCGGACGATGTCGCCATCGAGAAGCGTGACAGGCCGACCGCCCATTTCCATCAGCTTGACCATGAGAGCGTTGGCGATCGTGGATTTTCCCGAGCCCGAGAAGCCGGTGAAAAATACGGTAAAACCCTGCTCGGCGCGTGGCGGCGAGGTGCGGCGCAACTCCTGCACGACTTCGGGAAAGGAGAACCATTCCGGGATTTCCAGCCCTTCGCGCAGGCGGCGACGCAGCTCGGTGCCCGAGATGTTGAGGATGGTCACGTCGTCCTTGTCGGTGATCTCGTCCATCGGCTCGTATTGCGCGCGCTCCTGGACCCAGACCATGTGTTTGAAATCGACCATCTCGATACCCATTTCCGCCTCGTGCTCGCGGAACAGGTCCTGGGCGTCATAGGGGCCGTAGAAATCTTCTCCGGCGGAATTCTTGCCGGGGCCCGCGTGATCCCGGCCAACGATGAAATGCGTGCAGCCATGGTTCTTTCGGATGAGCCCGTGCCAGACGGCTTCGCGCGGCCCGGCCATGCGCATGGCGAGGTTGAGCAGGCTCATCGTGGTCGTCGACCCGGGGTATTTGTCGAGCACAGCCTCGTAGCAGCGCACGCGGGTGAAATGATCCACGTCGCCCGGCTTGGTGAGCCCCACGATCGGGTGAATGAGCAGGTTGGCCTGCGCTTCCTTCGCCGCACGGAACGTCAATTCCTGGTGCGCGCGGTGCAACGGGTTGCGGGTCTGGAAAGCCACGACGCGGCGCCAGCCAACCTTGCGGAAATAGGCGCGCAGCTCATTGGGCGTATCGCGGCGGGCGCGGAAGTCATAGTGCACGGGGGGCTGGATGCCCGTAATGGGTCCGCCCAGATAGACCTTTCCAGCATGGTTGTGCAGGTAGTTGACCGCAGGGTGAGCTTCATCATTTGCGCCGAAGACCTTCGCGGCCTCGCGGGCCTTGTCGGGCGTCCAACGGTCAGTAACGGTCATTGTCGCCAGAATGACGCCTTCCTGATCACGCAGGGCAATGTCCTGCCCGAG
>JAWLEL010000123.1:0-6900 GCA_041686165.1 Lentibacter sp. | reverse complement strand
TCCGGTCGGATCAAAACCAGCGAATAATTGCCGGTTGACTGGTGCTGTCAGGACAACGGGTCTTGTCAAAACACGAAGGTCTCGAAGCCGCACTTCGGCTGGAAGGTGACAAGCTGTTCATCGATTATCCGAATCTAGCGCAAGGCACAGGATATGTTTCCCCCAGCGTGATGCTGGAATTCGGGGCGCGCTCTACCGGCAAGCCTGCATCTGCGCGCGACATTGTCTGCGATGCTGCTGCGGCGATTGAAGGCGTGGAGTTTCCGGTGGCGCGTCCCCGTGTCATGCATGCCGAGCGAACGTTCTGGGAGAAGGTGACGGTGATCCATGTGTTTTGTCTGCAGGCTCGCATGCGCGGAGATCGCTTCTCCCGACACTGGCATGATATTTTCCGCCTGGATGAGGCGGGTATGGCTGCCGTGGCCATCGAAGATCGCGCGCTCGCAGCAGCAGTCGCACGGCACAAGGCGATGTTCTTTGCCGAAAAGGCTGCTGATGGCTCAAGAGTGAACTACGAAGCTGCACTTTCCGGGAACCTGCATGGTGCCAAGTGGTGACGCCTTTGACCTCCTCGCGGACGATTACCGTCGGATGACAGAAGACGGCTTACTTTCTATTGCGCCTGAGCCGTTCAACATCTTGATGGATCGCTGTGCTGATATCGCGCGCAGGGTTAACACAGCTTTCAAAGCGGAATAGGCGACAGGGACATCGGACCCAGAGTCACTTGTTCCCGTCGATCCATTTCGACATCAGCCCCTTGTCGCGGAAACACTCATCCGGGACGGCGCGGCGCTTGATCCGGGCGAGGCGCTCGGCAAAGGCGACCTGCTTTGATGTCGGGCGGCTGTCCAGCGCTCCCGGGTTCATCTTGGCTTGAGCGTCGATCCAGGCGCTCAAGGAGCGCCGATCTTGCTGAACCTCCCACGGCAGAAGCGTCTGGTTGCGCAGGGCCAGAGCGCGCGCATAGGCGATCTGCTTTGGCGTCGCGGGCAGGGCGTAAGTGGTGCTTTCCATCGGGGATCTCCCTTCTTAGCTTGGCTTTCAGTATAGAACATAACAGGAACAAAAGCAAGCCGCCTGCGGAAATCATGGGGTGTGAGAGGAAGAGGAGGGCCGGGGAAGGTCAGGCCTGAGGGTGCCCGAAAGAGGGTGTCCGGGCCTGATCCTGCTTCTCATTCCGGAGTTTCCCGATGACCCATCTCGCCCCTGTTGTCCAAACGCGCACGCTTGCACCCGTTGTCCCCATCCCGTCCCTCGATACGGCTGCTGCGATCTTGAGCGTGGCCGAGGCGCTGCAGCCTGATCTGGCGCAGGGTTTCCAGATCGACGCGCTGCGCCTGCGCCTTGAGATGGAGCGCGCCTTTGGCGGCTCGGATGCGGAGGGCGCCTGGGACTGGAAGCTGGCCTATGAGGCGGGCGAGGTGGCGCTGGTCCTGTTCCTGCGGAAATTCGGCCGTGCGCTGTTGGCGCGGGCTGGATCACCCGGCGCGCTGCTGCCGATTCTTGCCAAGGTGTCCGGCCTCTTGCCGACTCATACGCGGCGGTCCGAGGAGATGGAGCGGTTCCAGCAATTCTCGACGCCCCTGCCCATGGGGCTGGCGGCACTGGCGGCGGCGCAGATTACACCCCGTGATCTGGTGCTGGAGCCATCGGCCGGAACAGGCCTTCTGACTATCCTCGCGGAAATCGCGGGCGGCAGCCTCGCGCTGAACGAGTTGGCCGACACCCGCGCCGACCTTCTGTGCCACCTGTTTCCGGGACGTCCGGTCACCGCGTTCGACGCCGCGCAAATCGACGATCATCTCGACGCGGGCCTGCGCCCGAGCGTCATCCTGATGAACCCGCCATTCTCGGCCGTGGCCAATGTCGACGCTCGCAGCGCCGAGGCGACAGCCCGGCATCTGCGCTCGGCGCTTGCGCGTCTGGCGCCCGGAGGACGGCTGGTCGCCATCACGGGAGCGGGCTTCGCGCCCGATGCGTCCGCCTGGGCCGAGACCTTCGCCCGCCTGACCGAAACTGCGCATCTGGTGTTTACAGGCGCTGTATCAGGTGCCGCGTTTGCCAAACACGGCACCAGCTTCGAGACGCGGATTTCGGTCTTCGACAAGTGCCGGGGTGGCGAGCGGGGCGGCATCACTGCCGATCTGACGCGCCCGATTTCGCCTGATGTCGCCAGCCTGATGTCGCTGATCACCAGCCATGTCCCGCCGCGCCTCGAACTGGATCAGATTCCACCGTTGAAGCAGGACCGCTCTTCCCCCTTCCCGGGAAATCCTGCCCCCACCAAGCGTATCGCGCCTACGGGTTCTCGCGCTACGCCAGCAACACCGGCCACCAACACCGCTCCGCAGAGCGAGGCCGCAGACCTCGCCTATAGCCTGCGGGATGCGACCGAGGACGGTGCCAGCGCGCGCCTGTCGGATGCCATTTATGAGACCTTCCGCCTTCAGGCGATCGACATCCCCGGGGCGGAACCGCACCCGACCAAGCTGGTGCAATCGGCGGCCATGGCGTCTGTTGCACCCCCGAAACCGACCTATCGCCCTAAGCTGCCCCCCGCCGTTCTGCGCGACGGCCTGCTCTCCGACGCACAGCTTGAGACCGTGATCTACGCCGGCGAGGCGCATTCTGCGCGTCTTGCTGGGTCCTGGTGCGTCGATGAAACCGGCGACATGGTCTCGGCCGCGCCCGATGATGCCCCGGACGCCATCCACTTCCGCCGCGGCTTCTTCCTCGGCGATGGCACTGGCGCGGGCAAGGGCCGCCAGTCGGCCGGAATCCTGCTCGACAACTGGTGCCAAGGCCGGCGCAAGGCGCTCTGGATCTCGAAGAGCGACAAACTTCTCGAGGACGCGCAGCGCGATTGGTCGGCCCTTGGACAGGAGCGGCTTTTGGTGACGCCCTTGTCGCGCTTTGCGCAAGGGCGCCATATCCCGCTGACCGAGGGCATCTTGTTCACCACCTATGCGACTCTGCGCTCGGAAGAGCGGGGCGCAAAAAAGTCCCGCGTCGACCAGATCGTCGACTGGCTGGGGGCAGATTTCGACGGGGTGATCCTGTTTGACGAAAGCCATGCCATGGCCAATGCCGCAGGAAGCAAGGGTGAGCGCGGCGATGTCACGGCCTCGCAGCAGGGCAGGGCGGGCCTGCGTTTGCAGCACAGGTTGCCCAATGCCCGCGTAGTCTATGTCTCGGCTACGGGCGCGACCTCGGTCCATAACCTCGCCTATGCGCAGCGCCTTGGCCTCTGGGGCGGCGAGGACTTTCCGTTCGCGACGCGCGCGGAATTCGTGGAGGCGATTGAAGCCGGTGGGGTGGCAGCTATGGAGGTGCTGGCGCGCGACCTGCGCTCGCTCGGTCTCTATACCGCCCGCTCACTCTCCTATGACGGCGTCGAATACGAAATGCTGGTTCATGCGCTCAGCCCCGAGCAGCGCGGCATCTACGATGCCTATGCCGGGGCCTTCGCCATTATTCACAACAACCTGGCAGCCGCGATGGAAGCTGCAAACATCACTGGAGATTCTGGCACACTGAACCGTCAGGCCAAGTCCGCCGCGCGCTCGGCTTTCGAGTCTGCCAAGCAGCGCTTCTTCGGCCATCTGCTCACCTCGATGAAAACCCCCACCCTGATCGCCAGCATCGAGGCTGACCTCGCGGCGGGCCATGCGGCCGTCATCCAGATCGTCTCGACCGGCGAGGCGCTGATGGAACGTCGCTTGTCGGACATCCCCACGGATGAATGGAACGATGTGCGCGTTGACATTACGCCAAGAGAGGCGTGCCTGGATTACCTCGCCCATTCCTTCCCGGTGCAGCTCCATGAGCCGTTTACCGACAGCGAAGGCAACCTGTCCTCGCGTCCTGTCACGCGCGACGGCCAGCCGGTGGAATGTCGCGAGGCCGCCCGCAGGCGCGATGCGCTGATCGAGAAGCTGGCCTCGCTGCCGCCCGTGCCCGGCGCGCTGGATCAGATCGTCCAGCGCTTTGGCACCGACCTGGTGGCCGAGGTCACGGGCCGCTCGCGCCGCATCGTGCGCAAGGGCGAGGGCGCTGCGGCGCGTCTTGTCGTGGAAAGTCGGGCCGGGTCTGCCAACCTCGCGGAAACTGCCGCCTTCATGGATGACCAGAAGCGCATCCTCATCTTCTCGGACGCGGGCGGCACGGGGCGCAGCTATCACGCTGATCTCGGCGCGAAAAACCAGCGCCTGCGGGTCCACTATCTGCTGGAGCCCGGCTGGAAGGCTGATGCCGCCATTCAGGGCCTTGGTCGCACCAACCGCACCAATCAGGCCCAACCACCGCTGTTCCGGCCCGTTGCCACCGATGTGAAAGCAGAGAAACGCTTCCTCAGCACCATCGCGCGTCGCCTCGATACGCTGGGTGCCATCACACGAGGCCAGCGCCAGACCGGCGGGCAGGGGCTGTTCCGGCCCGAAGACAACCTCGAGTCGCCTTACGCCCGTGACGCCCTGCGCCAGCTATATCGCCGCATCTATCGCGGCGATGTGGCGGGTTGCTCGCTTGGGGTCTTCGAGGATGCGACGGGCCTCAGCCTGACCGATGACAACGGGCTGAAGGATGACCTACCCCCAATCACGACCTTCCTCAATCGCCTGCTCGCGCTGACGATCGACATGCAGGCCGTGCTGTTCTCAGCGTTCGAGGAGCTGCTCGACCAACGGATCGAGGGCGCCATCGCGGCCGGGGTCTACGACCTCGGGCTCGAGACGCTGCGCGCCGAAAGCTTCCGCGTCACGGATGCGCGGGTGATCTACACCCATCCCGGCTCGGGCGCGGAAACCCAGCTTCTGACCATCGCAGAAAAGCGGCGCAACACGCCGACCGCGCTCGCGGATGCGCTCGACTGGCTCGACGACCCAAAGGCACGCCTGCTGGTCAACAGCCGCTCGGGCCGGGCCGCCGTGCAGGTGCCCGCCACCAGCCTGATGCTGGACGATGGCACCATCGAGCCCCGCCTGCGGCTGATCCGTCCGACTGACGCCAGCACCGTGCCTATGAAGATCATGGAAGACACCCACTGGCTTGAGGCAGATCGGGCGGCCTTCACCGCCGCCTGGACCGCGGAACTGGCCGAGGTGCCGGAATTCACGGAAACCACGCTGCATATCGTGGCGGGGCTGCTGCTGCCGATCTGGAAGCTACTGCCGCAGGACGAGACCCGCGTCTACCGGCTCCAGACCGATGACGGCCAGCGCATCATCGGCCGCCGTGTCTCGCCCGCCTGGGTCGCGACCACGCTGGCGGGTGAAGCGCCGCAACTGTCAGCCGCGCAGGTCCATGCCCTCGTTCTGGAGGGCAAGACCATGGTGCGCCTGGCCGAAGGTATGGAGTTGCACCGCTCGCGCGTCATGGGCGTCAATCGGATTGAACTCTCGGGCTTCACCGAAGCCGCCAAGGATCGGCTCAAGGCCGATGGCTTCTTTTCAGAGATCATCGCCTGGAAGCTGCGGCTGTTCTGCCCGACGGACGCCAGTGGAATTGCAACACTGGATCGTCTGCTTGCACGTTGTCTTGTGACGGGACTACATGCGCGGAGGGTGCTGAGCCATGTATTCCGAGACTGAAGATGTGATCCGCGATCTGGCGGAGAACGCAGAGAGCGTGTGTCGCGCCTACCTTCCCGCCGGACGGCGGGAGGGGTCCTACTGGATCGTGGGCGATCTGCAGAACAACCCCGGCCGCTCGCTCTTCGTGCGGCTGACCGGGCCTGTGTCTGGGCCGGGTGCTGCCGGCAAGTTTACCGACGGCGCCACGGGCGAGCATGGCGATCTTCTGGACATCATCCGCGAGAGGACCGGGATCTCCCGCTTTCCCGATCTTCTCACTGAGGCCCAAGCGCATCTTGGCCGTCCGCAGCCGGTCCTCCCGGATAGGCCAGTGCCGAAGAAGGCCCAAGCCCCCGGCGGCGCACCAGCGGCGGCGGCGCGTTTGTTTGCAGCCTCTATGCCAGTCGCAGGCACGCTTGCCGACACCTACCTCCGCGCCCGGGGCATCACCCAAGGCGGCACGATGAGCGCCCTGCGCTTCCACCCGAAGTGCTGGCATCGGGATGAGGGCCAGACCCGGAGCATCCTCAGACCGGCGTTGATCGCCGCGGTCACCGATGGGGCAGGGGCCTTGCAGGGTGTGCATCGCACCTGGCTGGCACCTGACGGACAGGGAAAGGCGGTAGTCAAAACGCAGCGGCGGGCCATGGGTCACCTACTTGGCAATGCCGTCAGGCTGACCCCACATGAGGACATCCTCGTGGTCGGCGAAGGCATCGAGACCATGCTGTCCCTGTCCGAGGCGGCCCCCGGCCTTCCCGTCTGGGCGGCGCTCTCGTCGGGTCATCTCGGGGCGGTCCAGTTGCCGGAGGGGCTGCAGCGCCTCTACATCGCCATCGACCGCGATCCGGCCGGGCAACGCGCGGCAGGGAGGTTGAGCGCCAGAGCCACAGAGGTCGGGGTGCCCGTGCGGGTATTGGAACCACTACTCGGGGATTTCAACGATGATCTCCGGACGAACGGCGCGGAGGCGTTGCGCCAGCATCTGGTAGAGCAGATCGGGCGCGAGGATCGGCATTGCCTGTTGGGCTGAGCTGCATGGCACAGAGGGCTGTCAGGGGCTGAGGGGTAGGGGTCCTGCAGTCCTGTCGTGGGTGTGGATCATCACCTTTGCCTCTTCCCGGGTAAATCTCATCCACCTGACACCCGAGCGGCCTTCAAGAGATGGGCAGGCAGCCGTCAAAGGGGACGCCCCATCAAGGGCGGCAGGCAAGCTATTTCCGCCGCGGGGGACGAGCCCCCGCTTTGCATCGCGAAACAAATAGCTTGCCTGCCGCCCTCCTCCACATGCGTTCCGGCCCCGAAGGCGGGGTGAGGGGGCGTCCCC
>JAWLEL010000122.1:0-6951 GCA_041686165.1 Lentibacter sp. | reverse complement strand
GCCCTCGGAGTCACCGCCTCCGGACGGACCCGTCTCACCGGAGGCGCGCGCCCGGGCCTGCGCCTTCCTGCGGGCCATATTGGCCTTGAGAGCGGCTTTCAACCGCTCTTCTCGCGGGCTGTCGGCCTCGGCCTTGCGATCTGTTTTTTTCGGCTCCATGCGCCGTTCATATATGGCTCCGATGCACCCGTCCAGATTGGCCTTGCATGGTGGCGGATTTGCGTCTAATCACCCGCCACGCTCGCGAGGCTGCAGTAGCTCAGTGGTAGAGCACTCCCTTGGTAAGGGAGAGGTCGGGAGTTCAATCCTCCCCTGCAGCACCATTCTTCTAGATTGAGCCGCTCTTGCACCTGCATCCCGCGTCGTTCGCGTATCGGCCGATCCAATTCGACATCTTTATGGCGTCATCTAGCAGCCAGGAAAAAGATGTAGCAAGGTTTGCGCCGCAAGGCGGTTCCCTATCTGGGGGCTCAGCGCCGCTTCGGTGTCTGCGACGTGCAGCTGCCGGATTTGTAGCAGGCATGGGCGGCTTGCGCATGCGCGTCAGTTGTGCCGGAGAAGGCCCAGCCGCCACAGGGCTCCGCGACCAGCTCGTAACCCGCGCCCTCGCGGCGCAGGAAAGCCAGGTAGCGCGCGCCCGATTTCAGCCCGCCGCACCATGGCCCCCGGCAGGGCACGGAAAGCGTGATCTTTCGGGAAATGGCATGGTCAAAGCCGCTGCGGCTCATCGCCATGCCCTCGATGCGCGCCGGGATGCGCGTCTCTTTCGGGGTGTCGTTGGGGTTCCCGCGCGGGGCCTCGGGCAGCTTGCTTTCATCGAAGCGGATCACACCGTGGAAAACGATATACTCATGTTCCGACGCCGCTGCGCGGGCATAGCTCACCTCCACGGAAGGGGGCATGCACGAGAGCGCTTGCGCCCCGCCAGCCGCAAGACCGGCCAGGAGGGCGATGCCGATCGCGCCGATCCGTGTCAGCCGCGCCATCATCGCAGGTATTCCTCGAACTCCCGGACAACCGCCTCGTAGACGACCCGCTTGAACGGCACGATGCTCTCGACCAGCTTCTCGGCGGGCAGCCAGCGCCATTCGGAAAATTCCGGGTGGTCCGTCTCGATGTCGATGTCGCCGTCCTCGCCTTTGAATCGCAGCAGGAACCATGTCTGCTTCTGCCCGCGATAGCGCCCTTTCCAGATGTTCGGGACGAGCTCATGGGGCAGGTCGTAGGGCAGCGCCTGTTTCGAACGCGCCAAGATCTCGACCTTGTCTTCGCTCACGCCGGTTTCTTCCCAAAGCTCGCGCAGCGCGGCCTGCTGCGGGTCTTCTCCCGGATCGACGCCGCCCTGCGGCATCTGCCAGGCGTCCTGGTCGCGGTCGCGCCGCTGCCCGACGAAGACTTCGCCATCGCGGTTCATCAGCATCACGCCCACGCAGGGCCGATAGGGGAGTTTCTCGATCTCTTCAGGGGTCATCTCGCCACTCACTTCATGAAGAACAATACGGTCATGATCAGGCCCACGGCCACGATCCCGGCCCTGAGCAGTGCCATATTGGTGATTTTCCGCGCAAGGGCGGCACCCACATAGCCGCCCACCGTCGTCGCCAGGGCCAATACCAGGGCGCTCTTCCAGGCGATCAGCCCCGCCAGGGCCAGCGTCAGCGCCGACACGAAACTCAGGAGCGCGGAGAGCACGTTCTTGAGACCGTTCATCCCGTGCAGGTTCTTGAACCCCATGAGGCCGAAGGCTGCCAGCAGCATGATCCCGAGGCCGCCGTTGAAATAACCGCCATAGACCGAAACGACAAAGAGCGCGGCGACGGCTCCGACGAAGCCGAGCCCCGCCCCGCCCGAGAGCCGCGGCACGAGCCAGGGACCGGCGGCGAAGACAGCCGTTGCCACAAGGAGCAGCCAGGGCACCAGCCCGACGAAAGCCTCGTCGGAGGTGACCGTCAGCAGGAGCGCGCCAAGAAGGCCGCCGAGCACGGCGACCCCCAGCATCGGCCACAGGCCGACAGGCCCCTCGGCCTGCATGTCATGGCGAAAGGCCCATGCCGAGCCGATATATCCCGGCAGCGCCGTGAGTGTCGCCGTGGCATTGGCCATCACCGGGGGGATGCCGATCCAGACGAGCGCGGGAAAGGAAATGAAGGTGCCGCCGCCGGCCACGGCGTTGAGCGCCCCCGCCGCAAACCCGGCGATCACGAGAACAAGCATCTCCAGCATGTGCGGCCTTTCCTGAAAGTCTTGCGCGATCTATCGGCCATCCGCGCGCTCTGCGCAATGACTTGATGAACCAAGCGCCGCGCAGTTTCCTGCACGGCGCTCTCTTGTCCATGGGCGAAGTCTATTCGCTCTTCGGTCCCAGCGCCATCAGGCCTTTGAGGATGTCGATCGCATAGGCGAGCTGGTAGTCTTCCTCGCGCCGCTTGGCCGCTTCGAGGGCGGCTTCCTGCTCCTTCTCGATCTGCTCGATCTGGTCTTCACTCAGGCTGTCATTGCTGATCGAGCCGCGCAGATCGGACTCGGAGCGCGCGTTGAACCGGGACTGGTCCTCCTCGGATTCAGCCTCGCTTTCCGGCGTGCGGCGCGGCTGTTCGACCACGATGTCGGGCGAAACACCCAGCGCCTGGATGGAGCGGCCCGAGGGCGTGTAGTATCGCGCGGTCGTCAGGCGCATCGCCCCGTCGCCGCGCAGTTGCATGACCGTCTGGACAGAGCCTTTCCCGAAGCTCTTGGTGCCGACCACGATGGCGCGGCGGTGATCCTGCAAGGCGCCGGCGACGATCTCGGAGGCCGAAGCCGAGCCGCCATTGATGAGCACGACGACGGGCTTGCCGTCGGTCAGGTCGCCGGGCGTCGCATTGAACCGCTCGCCGTCCTCGGGCTCGCGCCCGCGTGTGGAAACGATCTCGCCCGATTCGAGGAAGGCATCGGAGACCTTGATCGCCTGCGTCAGCAGCCCGCCCGGGTTGTTGCGCAGGTCGAGCACGAAGCCGTCGACATTCTCCATGCCGCCGGCTTCCGCAACCTGCTTCTCGATTTCCTCTTCAAGGTTGGGATAGGTCTGGCTGTTGAACGTGGTCACCCGCAGGATGACTGTCTCGCCCTCGGTGCGCGCGCGCACCGCCGTCAGCTCGATCGTGTCGCGGATGATCGAAATCTCCATGGGGTCTTCAGAGCCCTCCCGCAGCACGGTGATGACGATCTCGCTGCCGACAGGCCCGCGCATCAGATCGACCGCCTCGTCAAGCGTCATGCCGAGAAGGCTCTCGCCGTCCACGTGCGTGATGAAGTCGCCCGCTTGCACGCCCGCCTCGTCGGCCGGGGTGCCATCGATGGGCGAGACGACCTTCACGAAGCCCTCTTCCTGGGTCACCTCGATCCCCAATCCGCCGAACTCGCCGCGTGTCTGAACGCGCATGTCCTCGGCATCCTCTGGGCTGAGATAGCTCGAATGCGGGTCGAGCGAGGTCAGCATCCCGTTGATTGCTGCCTTGATCAGCTCGCTCTCGTCCACCTCCTCGACATATTGCGCGCGAATGCGTTCGAAGATGTCCCCGAAGAGATCGAGCTGTTCGTAGATATTGTTCGTCTTGGCCGATTCCTGCGCCAGAAGCGGCGCGGCGACCTGGGTCGTCACTCCGATTCCCGCGAGCGTGCCGACCGCAGCTGCCATCAGAAACTTTTTCATCACTCAATCATCCTTTCCCGTGCGAAACCATATCTCGGGATTCACAGGCTCGTTGTTTTCTCTCACTTCCAGATAGAGCGTTTCCGAAAGATCACTTCCAGCCCCATCCGCTACCTGGGTCAAAATTTCGCCGGCATCAGCCGATTTGCCACCCATCAGCCCGATCGGCGTGTCTTCCGCGATAACCTCACCAGTATCGCCATACAACACATCGAGCCCCGCGAACACCATAAGAAGCCCGCGCCGAGGTTCAAGAATCATCACGTTTCCGAAGCTGAGCAGCGGGCCGCGGTAGCGGATTGTTGCTGCCGAGGGCGCCGTAACAAGCGCCCGTGGCCGTGCGGCGATCAGCAGGCCGGGCCTTTCGATGCCCGCGGCATCGGCCTCGCCTGCACGGCGCAGCACACGCCCCGAGAGCGGCAGGGGCAAGGCACCCTTGCGGGTATCAATGTCCGCCGCTGCAGGGTCGGGCACCGCACCGCCGCTGATCTCGCCAAGCCCTCCGGCGAAGGCGTCGAGCGTCTCCGCCGTGGCGATGAGCAGGGCCGTCTTGACCGAATCTTCCGTGAACTTCCGGGGCAGGTCCACCCTGTCGGCGATCGCCTGGCTCAGCGCTGCGCGCGCTTCCTGAACACCCTCGAGACCATCTTTCAACGTCGTCTCGGCACTGGTCTGGAGCTGGCGCAGCGTGCTGACCTCGACAAGCGCGCTGCGCAACTCCTCGGCCTTTTGGCTGAGCGCCGGTGTCATCTGGCTGACGATCATGCCCGCGCGCGCGGTGCCCAGCGCCCCCTCCGGATGCAGGAACAGCGTGGGCGATCCGACGCGCCCGCGCGCCTGCAAGACGGTGAGAAGCGCGGCAACCTCTTCCTCCTGGCTGGCCAGTTTGAGCGAAAGTTCACGCTCCTGGACCGACACGCGCCGCAAGCCCGACCGCACGGCCGACAGCCCGGCCTCGTAGGCGCGCACCGTTTCCGTGAGCGCCTCGACGCGCGCCCGGCCACCTTTTGCCGCCTCGAGCCGGTCGCGCGCGGTCTCCAGCTCTTCCAGCGCGGCCTGCGCCGCCTCGGCGGGGCTTTGCGCCAGCGCCGCCTGGGCTCCAAGCGAAAGCATCAGGGCCAGGAGCGCGGCGAGATATCTCATGTAAGCAGGCTCTTTCCCGTCATCTCTTCGGGTTGCGGCTGGCCCATGAGCGCGAGCAGCGTCGGGGCCAGGTCGCTCAATCGTCCTTCGCGCAGGCTCACGCCGTCCGGGCCTCCCACGAGGATCACCGGCACGGGGTTGATCGTATGTGCCGTGTGCGGCCCGCCTGTCTCCGGGTCGATCATCATCTCGCAATTGCCATGATCGGCCGTGACGATCATGGCGCCACCCGCCGCCTCCAGCGCCGCGAGCACCCGGCCCAGACCCCGGTCCACCGCTTCGCAGGCCTTGATGGCCGCCTTGAGATCGCCCGTGTGGCCCACCATGTCGGGGTTGGCGTAGTTGGTGACGATGAGATCGTAGCCCTCCCCGATCGCTCCCACGAAGGCATCGGTCACTTCGGCTGCCGACATCTCGGGCTGCATGTCATAGGTGGCGACCTTGGGGGAGGGGGCCATGTAGCGGTCTTCGCCCTCTTCCGCGCCTTCCTTGCCGCCGTTCAGAAAGAAGGTCACATGCGGATATTTTTCCGTCTCGGCCAGGCGAAACTGCCGCAGCCCCTGTTTGGCCACCCACGCGCCCAGCGTGTTCACGATGTCACGCGAGGGAAAGACCGTCGTCATGTAGCGTTCGTGATCGTCGGAATACTCGACCATCCCGAGCCGTGCCGCGAGCGGGGGCAAGCCACCCCGATCGAACCCGTCGAAATCGGGATCGCCCATCGCGGCGAGGATCTCCCGCGCGCGGTCGGCGCGGAAGTTGAGGCAGAAAAGGCCGTCGCCGGGCGTCATGCCCTCGTAGCCCTCCAGCACGGTGGAAGAGATGAATTCATCCGTCTCGCTGCGGTTATACCCGTTGGACACGGCGGCATGGGCATTGGCGGCCCGGCTCTGCCCCTTTGCATGCACCATGGCGTCATAGGCTTCCTTCACGCGCTCCCAGCGGTTGTCACGGTCCAGCGTGAAGTAGCGCCCCGTCAGGGTGGCAATCCGCGCGGTCTCCGGCAGGGCGTCTTCCAGCGTAGACAGGTAGCCGAAGGCCGATTGCGGCGCGACGTCGCGACCATCGGTGATCGCGTGGATGGCGACGGGCACGCCGGCCTGCGCGATGACACGCACGGCCGCGATCATGTGGTCGAGATGCCCGTGCACACCACCGTCCGAAACAAGCCCCGTGACATGGGCCGTCCCGCCCGTGCCCTTCAGTTTGGTGATGAAGTCCTGCAAGGCGTCATTCTGCGCGAAGCTGCCATCCTCGATCGCCGTGTCGATCTGGCCAAGGTCCATCGCCACGACGCGCCCTGCGCCGATGTTGGTATGGCCCACCTCCGAATTGCCCATCTGCCCCGGAGGCAAGCCGACATCGCGGCCATGGGTCGTGAGCCTGTTATGGGGGCATTCGCGCATCAGCCGGTCGAAATTGGGGGTGTCTGCAAGGTGCGGCGCATTGGCCTCGGTGTCATCCGAAAGACCCCACCCATCGAGAATGCACAATACGACGGGTTTGGGGCTGTTCATTTCTCTCACCTTGCTGCTTGCAAGGCGATGTAACCCCTGCGTGGCTCTTGGGCAACCGGGGTAGCGCTAACCCGGGCTCAAGCCCTGTGATAGGGCGCGCCCGAGAGGATGGAGGCGGCGCGGTAGAGCTGTTCGGTCAGCATCACCCGCGCCAGCATGTGCGGCCAGACCATCTTGCCGAAGCTGAGCGAGAAGAGCGCCTCGCCGCGCAGCTCGGAGGCGATCCCGTCCGCCCCGCCGATCACGAAGGCCAGGTCTTGCGTGCCCTCGTCTCTCAGTGCCGCGAGACGGGCTGCAAGGTCCGGCGAGCTCATCAGCTTTCCGCGCTCGTCGAGGCAGACAAGCGCCGCCCCCTTCGGCAGTGCACGCCGCAGGAGCGCTGCCTCGGCCGCCATGCCGCCCCCCTTGCGGTCGTCGATTTCGTGGATGGTGAGGGATGTCAGACCCAAAGCGCGGCCCGTGCGTTCGAACCGCTGCGCATAGTCGTCGATCAGCGCCTTTTCCGGCCCGCCCTTCAGGCGTCCGACTGCGCAGATATGAACCCGCATTCAGCCCTTCGCGGCCGCAGGCGTGAGCCACATCTTTTCAAGCTGGTAGAAC
>JAWLEL010000121.1:0-6954 GCA_041686165.1 Lentibacter sp. | reverse complement strand
ACCTTCATCGCGCGGTTTGCCCTTGCCCGTCACCACGAGCACGAGCCGCTTTCCGTCCGCATGGGCGCGCATGATGAAGGACGTCAGGCGCGGATGCGCTTGTTCGAGCGTCATCCCGTGCAGGTCGATCTTGCCTTCGGGCTTCAGCTTGCCGCGCTTGAGGTTCTGATGGGTCTTGCGGTCCATCTTCACGGGGGCGGCGCGCAGGCTGTCCCGGATATCACCAGCGATGTCATGCGTGCTCTGGCGGCTCTGTGCTCTCGCCCCGATCTGGAAAGGATCAACCGGCTTGGTGACCTTTGCGATCTTCGAAGGCTTGCTCGTGCGCGGCGCGGAGTCGTCCCGGCGCAACTGTGGCGTCATGGGCTCCGCCGTCTCGGCGACCCGGCGCCAGAGTTCCAGGTCATCCCGGCTCAGCTTGCGCCGCCGGCTCATTGCTTTTCCACCGGGAGATAGGCGTAGGCACGCTGAATCGGCACAAGGACGACCATGCGCCCGGGATCCTTGAGTTGTCCTGCTTCTCGTCCGGCCTTGTCGCCCGTGCCGAAGAAGATATCGGCGCGCTGTGTCCCCTTGATCGCCGATCCGGTATCCTGCGCGATCATCAGCCGCCGCAGCTTGCTCTTTCCATCCTTCTCCACCCAGACAGGCGCACCGAGCGGTGTGTATTCGGGATCGACGGCCACGGAGCGCAGGGCGGTGATCGAGCGGTTCATCGCGCCGAGCGGCCCCCTTTCCGCCGGAACTTCGCTCACCTCGCGGAAGAAGACATAGGACGGGTTGTGACGCAGCAAAGCCCGCCCTTCGGCCGGGTTTCGCCTGACCCAGTTCTTTATCACCTGCGCTGAGACCTGATGGGAGTTGTAGATTCCGCGGCGGACCAGTTCGACCCCGATCGAACGATATTCATGGCCGTTATTCCCGCCATAGCCGACGCGGATATATTCGCCGTCCGGAAGCCGGATGCGCCCCGAGCCCTGGATCTGGAGGAAGAACAGCTCGACAGGGTCATCCACCCAGGCGATCTCGAGCCCGCGTCCCTTCATCACAGCGCTTTCCTCGATCTCGCTGCGCGTGAGCCACTGGTTCGTCCGCCTCGCCTCGGGTGGCAGTCTGTAGACCGGATGGCGATAGCGCGCGGAGGGGCGCCTGCTCCCGTCCAGCTCCGGTTCAAAATAGCCGGTGAAGAGCGCACGCGCCCCGTCCCTGATGACAACCGGTCTGAAGAAAAGTTCAAAGAACGCGCGCGCGTTGGTCTGGTCCTCCGCCGCACGGCAAAGCGCCCGCCAATCGGGCGAGCGCATGTCACGGCAGGTATTCCTGAAAACGTCAAGCGCGGCAGCGTGGTCATCCTCGGCCCAGCCATCGAGCTGGTCGAATGTCAGGATTTCATGCTCGATATCTTCGGCAACGGCTGGATCGGTCATGACGAACCCCAGGGTTATCGCTGCCAGAAGAAACCGGATCATTCACCTGTGGCAACCAAAATCCAGTTCGGATCATTCCCGCCCATGACGCGTTCGAATGTCCAGATATCCTTCTGGGTTTTGATTTTGCCTTCCTCGCCTTCCACGATTTCGCCCGCGTTGTCACGGACGACATAGGTGAGATTGCCAACGAATTTCACCGTGATTTCCGCAGTGCCGCTCGCATCGTGGAAATCGGCACCTTGGATGCCGAGCTCCCGGACACCCACGAACTCGGCCTCGATCTTGAGGCCCTTCTTCTCCCGCTCTTCCACGAACTGTGCAAAGACCTCGTAGATCTCGTCCGAGATAAGGGGCTTGATCTCGGCCAGGTCGCCGCGCTCGAAACCCATCAGGATCATCTCGTAGGCCGCGCGCGCACCGCCGAGAAACTCGGACACGGAGAACGACGGCTCGCGTGCCTT
This sequence comes from Lentibacter sp., assembly GCA_041686165.1. Taxonomy (GTDB): domain Bacteria; phylum Pseudomonadota; class Alphaproteobacteria; order Rhodobacterales; family Rhodobacteraceae; genus Lentibacter. Next base: position 5,063 of record JAWLEL010000121.1, on the reverse strand, counting down.
CATTCGGGCAAGCGCCTTGGCGGTGTCGCTGCCCTCTTCCGCGTGGTCCGTGATGTCGCGGTCGGGCCCGCCCTCGATCACGTCGAACTTGCGTTTGCGCTCTTCCTCGATGCCTTTCGGCGTTTCTTGCGGCCGCTCATAGCCTTCGCGCGTGCCCAGAACAGAGCGCAGGCGAAGCACCAGGAAGATGGCGATGCCTGCAAGCACAAGCAGTTGAAGCATGGGAGAATTCATGAAGTCCTCGTTTCAGGGCGTGGCAAAGGTCGCCTATTGCACCTATGTAAGTTATGAGCTGGATCAAGTCCACTACGCCCGAACGAACGCAGGAGTTTAAAATATGTGGCTTTTGGCGGCCTTCATCGCGGTGCCCCTGATCGAAATCGCCCTGTTCATCCAGGTTGGCGGTGCCATAGGGCTGTGGCCGACATTGCTCATCGTCGTTCTCACAGCCTTGCTCGGCACGATCCTCCTGCGCAATCAGGGCATCGCGGCGCTCGGCAACCTGCAAAGCTCGTTCCGCGAAATGCGTGATCCGACCGAGCCGCTGGCCCATGGTGCCATGATCCTCTTCTCGGGCGCGCTCCTGCTGACGCCCGGCTTCTTCACCGACGCCTTGGGCTTTGCATTGCTCGTGCCGGCGGTGCGCAGCGCGGTCTTCCGTTTCGTGAGATCGCGTGTTGAAGTCCGGACATTCTCGAACGATCCGCGCGCGCCCTACGAGGAACCCCAACAACACGATGTGGTCGACGCCGAATATCACGAGGTCGACCCGCCCAAGAAGCCCACGCATCAAAGCTCCGGCTGGACGAAACACTGAAGCGTCTCGCCCGGCTCACGACAAGAAGGCCGAACCGGGATTGTGTTCGAGTAGCTCCCGGATCAGCGGGTTCGGGAACCGCCTCTGAAGCGTGACCGCGAAGAATGTCTCCTGGATCCGGGGGTGTTCATCGGCTTCCCTCAGGCGGCCGGACATCAATTCATCCTTCACGACAATCGGCGCGACAAGCGCAAGCCCGATATCCTCCCGCGCAAGGAGGCGCATCATGGCCATGTCATCCACCTCCGCAGCGATTTGCGGCCGCACGGAAAGGCGGCTGGCCAGGGCGTCGAAGGCCGCGCGGATGCTGCTATCGGTCGTGGGCAGGATGAAGGGCTGATGCTGAAGGAGCTCCTTGATCGACCGGTCGGGATGAAGCCGCCCGGGCGTTCCGACGATGCTGACATCCTGCTCCCCGATCTTGTGTGTCTCGTAAGCCGTCAGGCTGTCGTCCGGGGGGCGTTGGTTCATGAGCACAAGATCCACATTATGCGCGGCCAGCCCTTCGAGCAGCTCGGTAGGGCTGCCCGAACGGAGAATCACCTCGACATCGAGTCGTGACAGGATCGGTTTCAGAAAGCCGATCTGGAAGTTGCGTGACAGGGTTGAGAGCGCCCCGACGCGCAGCGCCTTGCGATTCTGGACGGTGTCCGTGAGGGTCGCGACAAGCTCCTGCCCGGTCGAGAAGATCGCATCCGCATGATCCAGCGCGATACGTCCGGCCTCGGTCAGGTGAAGCTGTCGCCCGCGCCGCTCGAACAGACTGTGACCGAGCCGCTCCTCCAATTGCTTGATCTGAACCGAGAGCGCCGATTGTGACAGGTTCAGCCGCTCCGCCGTGCGCGTGAGGTTTCCGTCATGTGCGACAGCCCAGAAATACCTGAGATGATGATAGTTCAGTGGCATATCGTTCTATTTAATAGAACCTTATATCAAGAACAATGAATTTTTCATGGATCTGCCTTTGCCCTATCCGGTGTCCAAACGCCATTGGCCACAACATAATCGAGGGTCCCGACCATGGTTCATCTGTTCCTGCCTCTTGTCAGTCCGATCGTCCTGCTTCTTGCGGCGCTGCATGCCGCTCGCCATCCGGGCAAGAGGCCCGGCGCAGGTCCGGCACTGGCCGAAGCAGCGGCTTTCGCGGCGTTTCTGTTCGCTGCCCTGTCTGCCGTGCTGCTCGTGCTCGAAGGCTCCGGCACTTCCGGGCTGATCGGCGTCTTCGGTGTCGGCCTCTCGGTGCGGCTTGATGCCGTAAGCGCGGTGATGCTCGTTCTGGTCAGCTTCATCGGCTGGATCGTTCTGCGTTATTCGCGGACCTACATGGACGGAGAGGCGCAGCAAGGAGCATTCACCAGCAAGATGTCCGCGACGCTGGCCGCCGTCCTGCTCCTGGTGATGTCCGGAAATCTCATTCAACTCTTCGTCGCCTGGACCGCGACAAGCCTTTTGCTGAACCAGCTTCTCCTGTTCTATCCCGAACGCGTGACGGCACGCCGGGCAACGCGCAAGAAAGCCGTCGTCGCGCGGCTCAGCGAAGTCGCCCTGGCCGGGGCCGCCTGCCTGCTGATCGCGACAACCGGGACAACCAGCATCGAGTCCATCCTTGCAACGGCCGAGGCCAACTGGATGACGATGGGCGCCGCCTTGCTGATTGCTGTCTCGGCGGTTCTCGCCTCTGCGCAATTCCCGGCGCATGGCTGGCTGACCGAAGTGATGGAAGCGCCCACCCCGGTCTCGGCCCTGCTCCATGCCGGTGTGATCAATGCGGGCGGCTTCCTGCTGATCCGTTTTGCCGACGTGATGCTCCTTGCCCCCGGGGTCATGGCGCTTCTGGTCATGCTTGGCGGTTTCACGGCGCTCTTCGCAGGCCTCGTCATGCTGACCCAGCCCGCGGTGAAAACCTCGCTGGCATGGTCAACCATCGCGCAGATGGCCTTCATGGTGATGCAATGCGGCCTCGCGCTCTTCCCGCTGGCCCTGCTGCATATCGTGGCACATTCGCTCTACAAGGCTCATGCCTTCCTCAGCTCCGGCGAGGCCGTGCGCAATGTCGCGGCAACGCTTCGCCCCGGTCCGATCGCCGTGCCCAGCGCGCGCAACGTCCTGCAGGCCTTTGCCGTCGCCATTGTCATCTATGGCCTTGTCGGCGCGGTGCTCGGGTTTGACGGAAAATCCGTTCAGGCGATCGCCCTCGGCGTGATCCTGATCTTCGGTGTCGCCTACCTGCTCGCCCAGGGCTTTGCCGATGCCGCCCCGCGCGCGCTGATGCAGCGCACCGCGGTCTATGCGCTCGTGACCTCGGTGAGCTACTTCGCGCTTCAAATCGCCGCGCAGTCCGTCACCACCGGCATCCTGCCGCCCGCGCCGCCCCCCGGGCCGCTGGAATGGGCGCTCATCATTCTCGCGCTCGTGAGCTTCGGCCTCGTCGCCGTGGCGCAGTCCACCTTCCCGCTCTGGGCCTCGCACCCGGCGGCAGCAGGCCTGCGCGTCCATCTCACCAACGGCCTCTATGCAAATGCGATCTTCGACAGGCTTCTGGACGGTTGGTCCAGGCGCACAGCATCCTGAAAGGAAAATACCTCATGTTTGCAAAACTGGAGTCCTACCCTGCAGCCCTCCTGGAGCTTGTCACCGCTGCCAATACAGCCGCCAAGGCCGTGCCCCCGCTGTTTCCGCTCTCGGCGAATGTCGCGGTAAACCCCTTTCTCGGTCAGACCAACGAGCCCCTCGCCGTGACGGCCGCGCGGCTGGCCCGGGTCGGTGGCACGCGGATCACACCTGACCGTGCGCACTGGGCCGACAGGCTGAACACCGGCGACATCACCGAAACGGACCTCGCCGATGCACTGGCGGCGCTCGACGACCGGATCAATGCGCCCAGCCTGCAGCAGATCAAGGATGCGCTCACGCAGGCACCATCCGAGCCCGTCGCCCTTCCCACCGTGGCAGAACTGGCGGCGGATGTCTCGGGCACTGACTGGCCCGGACTGATCGAGGACAGGATCGGCGCCTGGGCCGCCGGTCATTTCGACAAGGGGCAGGCGCTCTGGAAGCAGGCCGACACCGGCGGCGCTTTCAACGCATGGCGCGATTTCGCATCGCGCGATCTGACGCCTGAGATCCACGGTCTCAAGGGGTTCTGCGCCACGGTCGCCCAAACCAACCGCTCGCATTGGCGTTCCATTGGCCGCGCCGCCGAACGCCTCGGCGTGGATGCAGACGCCGCTCCGACCGCCTTCCATCGCTGGCTGATCACGCTGGGCGGCTGGGCGCAGTATGGGCGCTACCTGCTCTGGCAGGCCGAGCTGGACGGAGACCGCGAAGACACCGCAACCGAACTCCTGGCGATTCGCATGGTTTTCGACGAGGCACTTTTCGGGCTTTACGAAGACCAGATCGCAGCGCGCTGGGCAGAGACGGTTGCGGCCCACAAGGCTCCCGTGACCCCGTCTCAGGAGCTCGTCATCGACGCGGTGCTCCAGGACGCGGCGGAAAGGGCCGGGCAGCGTGACCTGATGGTCAAGCTGCATCAGGTCAAACCGCAGAAGGCCGAGGGGCGCGCGGAACTACAGGCGGCCTTCTGCATCGACGTGCGTTCTGAGGTCTTCCGCCGCGCGCTGGAGGCACAGGACGATAAGATCGAGACACTCGGCTTCGCCGGGTTTTTCGGGCTGGCCAGCGTTCACAAGGCCGCAGGATCGGACGTAGCCGAATTGCGCGGCCCGGTGCTTCTCCCGCCCGGCGTGGCATCGCAGGCAAGCGAATCCGAGCAGGCCGATCTCAACCGCCGCTACACCGCACGCGCCAAGCGCGCCTGGGGCCGGTTCAAGCTTGCGGCGGTCTCGTCTTTCGCCTTCGTCGAAGCGACCGGCCCGCTCTATGCCGGCAAGCTCCTGCGCGATGCCCTCGGCCTGAGCAGCACGCCAAAGACCGACCCGGCACCCCGCCTGAACCCCGCGATCGACCTCGAAAGCCGGGTCGGCATGGCCAAATCGGTGCTTGGTGCCATGTCGCTCACCGACAATTTCGCCCCGATCGTCCTGATCGCCGGACATGGCGCAGATGTCACGAACAACCCGCATGAAAGCGCTCTGCAATGCGGGGCCTGCGGGGGATATGCCGGAGACGTGAACGCCCGGCTGCTGGCGGCGCTGCTCAATGATCGCGAGGTGCAGATCGGCCTGCGCGATGCGGGGATCGACATCCCCTCGGATACGGTGTTCCTCCCCGCGCTGCACCACAC
>JAWLEL010000120.1:0-6961 GCA_041686165.1 Lentibacter sp. | reverse complement strand
CGCGTTCCGCCAGGAACCTGAAACACGGCTTTACCTGATGTCTCAGGTTAGTGGCGGGACGCTTCAGGGGGTGCGGCCCTTGAGGGCCCGAACCACCATCGCGATGATGAAGAGCGCCAGGAAGATCACGAAGAGAATCTGCGCGATCCCGGCCGAAGCCGATGCGATGCCGCCGAAGCCGAACACGCCGGCGACCACGGCAACGACAAAGAAAAGTAGTGCCCAGTAGAGCATCATATGCCTCCGTTGATTGAATGCGATTGGTTAGAGAACCCGCGACGGCCCCGAAAAGTTCCTTGAAGATTCCGCCCGGAGCCGCGCAGGCGGGTTTCTGCTCCGGGATTGCCTTTCCGGATGGAACAACCCGCGCGCTTGGGCGTTGCACACCCGAAGGAACATCTGAAGGAGGACTTGACGATGGCACAATCGAAGACGACCAACGCCGCGCCGCAGAAGGATATCGAAGAGCTCAGCGACCAGATCGCGACGCTGAAACAGGATATCGCGGACATATCGAAGACCCTGTCGGGGCTCGGAAAATCGTCACGCGAAGCGGCGGGCGATCAGGTGCGCGAGAAAGCGGCGCACTTGCGCGACGCAGGAGAGGAACAGTTGCATGCGGCCCGCCATCAGGCCGACGAGTTGGGGCGTCAGGCTGCCGACAGCGTGCGTAACCAGCCGGCAGCGGCGGTTGGCATAGCGGTCGGCTTGGGGTTCCTGCTGGGCTTCGTTACCGGACGGAAATAACCCATGGCTGGTTTCGTTTCCGCAATTCGCAGTCGCGTGCGCCAGACAGCGCGCGCGACAGCCTTCGGCGTCATGGGGGTCGTCTTCGGGCTGGCCGGGCTCGGCTTTCTGACAGTCGCGCTGTGGATCGTCCTGGCAAGCCACGAAAGCGCATTGGTGGCATACTCGGTCATCGGGGCGCTTTATGTCGTGCTCGGTTTCTGCCTGCTGGCGCTCAGTGCGCAACCCGGCGGCCAGCAAGCCCCGCCTCGCAACGACGAAGCTGACGCCTCTTCCGCTTCCCCGCCAGAGAAAGAACCGCTGGTTCAGATCGCCGAAGGCTTTGCCATCGGCATGCAAGCTGGACGCGCCATGCGTGAGAGGCGTGACTGACGCAGGGTTCCTGTCGGCAGAGTCAAAGAGAAACAGGAAACGCCTTCGACTGCAGTGAGAGGCGGCGGTCTTCTCGTATCTATTGAACGAAACCTGCTCTAGCCATGGTCGCCGCCCACAACCGCATCGCGGATCATCTGATCGGTAAAGGGCCGTAGAAGCATGCCCCAGCCACGCGCCAGCGCCTCCTGTTGGTCATCTTCGCCGATGGTCAGAATGATACGTGAACCATGATCGGCCAGATGCCGGTCCAGCCCGCTCTCGACCACTTGCGCATAGCGCATTTCCAGAAATGCCGCCGAAATCCGCCTGTCGGTGTTCAGACGCTGTGCCAGCTCCCCGACGTCGCTGACGCGGATCGTCTCGCAAGGGCCGATGTCCTTGAGCGAACCGACGATGTCCTCGGCGATCAGCGGATCGCGCTCAAGCACCAGAAATACCGGAGTGTCCGGTGCGGGGGTTTGATTGGCAGGCGTCACGTCGTCTTTCGAAATCACTTTGTCCAGCATTTCATTATAATGACGCATGAAGCGACGTCATGCATTAATCTATGACATATCCAATAGGAGAAAGTTCATGGCGGTTTCCTGCCAAGATTGCCCGCTGCGCAACCTGCCCCTGTTTACACCCATGTCGCAAAGCGAAGTCGCTTTCATGGAAAAGTTCAAGACAGGAGAGCTGGAGGTCGAGCCCGGCACGACGCTGATGATGGAAGGCTCCAACAGCCCCCAGCTATACACCGTGCTCGAAGGCATGGGCCTGCGATACAAGTCGATGGCCAGCGGGGAAAGGCAGGTTGTCAACATGGTGCTACCCGGCGACTTTATCGGGCTGCAAGCCGGTGTGATGAAGGAAATGCAGCATTCGGTCGAGGCGACGAGCGCCATGAAGCTGTGTGTTTTCGACAGCAAGAACTTCTGGAGCCTGTTCCGCGATCACCCTGAGCTCGCCTATGACCTGACATGGATCTCTGCGGTGGAGGAGCATCTTCTGGGCGAAAGCCTTGCAGTTCTGGGCCATATGACCGGGGTGCAACGCATCGCCAGCTCCTTCTTCAGGCTCTACTCGCGCGGCGCTGCGCTTGGGCTGGTGAAGGATGCGGAGATGCACTTGCCCTACAGGCAACAGGACCTGGCCGATGCCCTCGGATTGTCGCTGGTGCACACCAACAAGACGCTCGCGAAGCTGCGCGCCGATGGCGTGGCCTCCTGGCAAGGCGGGATGCTGAAGATCATCGACTACGAGCGGCTTCGCGATATTGCGCAGGTCGATGGCGGGGCCGGGTTGATCAAGCGGCCCTTGATCTGACCGAGCCCATCATGAAGCCGCCGCCGCTTCTCGATCCGGGCTTTGGATGCGCTCTTGTGGCCACCACTCTGGATACTCTTGTCGGATGAAGCGCAAGAGCCCCTCGCGCAGGCGCATCTCGGTGTGCCAGCCTGTCGACGGGTCGGGCGACATCGCGAAGAAAGACACTTCCTGCCCGCGGTCATCGTGCGAGGTGACGTAGCAGGCCAGGTAATCCGTGTCGATCACCCCTTCATCCGCTGCTGCCAGCTCCTTGAACTTGTCGCGCAGAATGTCGGTGTCTGCGTCATGGTCGAGCACGAGGCGCACCGAGCGCATGATCCTGGCATCTGTGACCGACCAGTTCTCGAAAGGGTGAGACACGAAATGGCGCACCGGCACGATGATGCGCCGTTCATCCCATGTGCGCAGCCGCATGAATGTATAGAAGATGCTCTCGACATAAGCCCAGTTCCCCTCGAAAAGCACGCTGTCGCCAATGCGAACGGGTTTGGCCAGGGCAATCTGAAGCGAGGCCAGGATGTTGCCCAGAACAGCCTGCCCGGCAATGCCGAGCAGCACGGTCAGGACACCGGCCGAGGCCAGAAGCGTCATGCCGATTGATTCGAACAGGTTGAGCTGTGAGAGCACGTAGATCACGGCGAACCCGACCATCAGCAGCAAGATGATCCGCCGAAGCGCGTAGATCGAGGTGTAGAGTTCGCGCTTTTCGAGGCTGCGCGTGTCGTCGATCTCGCCGATGTAGCGCAGGGTGATCCGATCGAGGATTGCATCCACGATCCGCAGCGCGGCCATGCCAACGCCGGATGCCATGATGATGATCAGGGCAGGATACACGATACTGGTGATCTGCCCGGAGAAGGACACCGCGAGGTTCAGCACCAGCTGGGCCACTACGGCCGCTGCGAACAGCGCGAGCGGAAATCCGGCGCGCGAGAAAGCCCTTTGAAGAAAAGGATAGGGCGCCTTGCGCGACAGCAGCGTGATGATTGCATTTACGGACCAGCCGATGGCGATCATCATGCCCAGCATGATGGGCAGCCCGACCCACTCCCAGATGCGCAGACCACCAAGTTGCGTTTTCCACGATGAGGGAATGTACTTTTCGAAGGCGCGTGGACCATAGGCTTCGTGCAGCGCCGGCACGTCGGCGACGGTTTGCGGGGTGAACAGCCAAAGCGCCTCGCCGTCGTCGCCAACCTTGTATCGCGCGATGCGGATCTCGTAGGCGCGGCCGTTCAGCTCGAACAGCTTGATCCCGAGGTCGCGCCGTATCTCGCCGGGGGTGTTGTTTTGCCCGGCCGGTTGCGTGTCCTTTGCGTCAGGGCGCGGCGGCAGGTCGGACCAGTCCACCCAGACGCGCCGATCAATCACCTGGTAGAGCTGCCGCGCAATCCTGCGAGCGTCGTCTTTCTGGTTCTCAGGGTCGATATCGGCGAGGTTGAGCACATGCGCAGCCGCATCGAACCGCTCGGCGCGCCCCTGCTCGACAAAGGCACGCATGGCGGAACGCGGCGTCGACAGGTCGAGCTCTTCGGGCATGCGCCCGAGACCTTCGTTGAGCGTTTGGGCGGAATACCAGGACTTCGACCCATCCTGTGCGACGGCCCCCGTGCACAGAAGCGCCGTCGCAAGAAAAACCAAGATCCTGATGGAAAATCCCATGTCGGCCAAACGCCTCAAGAGGCCGGATTGTTCCACTCGGGGGTGCATATTGCCAGGCAGGCTCGCCCCGCCTCAGGGCAGCGAGACCACCTCGTGGTTGCCGACGTTGGGCTTCGCCGTGTCGCCAAAGGCCGAGTGGGCAACGATCTCCGTCGCGAACTGCGTGCCGCCTGCCTCGACCGTCCAGATTTCGGCCTCTCCCGGCTCGAGCTCCAGCAGAATGGCATTGGACTCTTTCGGCCCGCCTTCAAAGAAGGCCGAGGCGAACACGCTCCACATTTCCTCCAGCTTTTCCTGGTCCTGGCTCACGGCCAAGGTGCCGGTGACACAGGCATAGAAGCGCTCATCCGGGCTCTGGACCGTGAAATATACCTTGGCATTGTCCTGAGCCAGCTTGTTGTCGGGCGCGCACAGAAACCAGACTGATTGGCTGTCTTTCCTGAAGAGGGGCGACATCGGGCGCATGTGCATGTTGCCGCCTTCAATCCCCATCATGCCTGCGGTCTGATTTTGCAGCCGCAGCCACAGTTCAAGTTTCAGATCGGACACCTCGGACATCAGCCTGCCCTCCGGGCCCAGTTTTTGACCTCTTCTTCGGCTTCTTCCGGCGTGCGTTCATATTTCTCCTGAACCAGGTCAATGAGCCTGTCTTGCTCGCCCGCAACCTTCTTCAGGTCTTCATCGCTCAATTTCGGCCATTCGACATGGGCGCTGTCCTTGAGCTGGTTCCATTTTTTTAGGATTTGTTCACGATTCATGGCGAACTCCTTTCCGCTACGGTCTTGTCACGAAGAAAACGCAAGGAAGGGCGAATTGTTCCCTACCTCTGCCGGAAGGCCGTCTGATCCGTCTGACAACCTTGTCCGAGATGCCGACAGCGGCTCTGCCGCTGGCGCATAGATGGCCCGGCTGCTTCCTGTAGCCGAGGCCGCTATCGCGGCGATGGACGTGAAAAAGCCCCCGCCAATATATCAGCGGGGGCATACACCCGTTGGGACGAACGGGCGAACCGGGGTTATCGAATTGGGACAGGACTGACCCCGGGTAAAAGCGATACGCTTGTTGACCACTTCACTCTCTCAACGAAGTCGCGCGCATTATGTTCCGTGAAGACGTCACGTCTTCTCGTTGCCGTTCTCGGCCTGCTCAGCCACATGCACATTGCCTTCGGGGTCCACCACGTGATCGGCGACGAAGGCCTCGCGCTGGCCGGCCGGGCGCGCCTGGCCAATGGTGGTATCACGGGTCGTCTCCAGTTCGATCTCGGCATTCAGCAGCGCGCCAAGCAAAACGACATAGGCACTGAGGAAAAACCACAGCAAGAGGGCGATGACCGCCCCGATGGAGCCGTAGACCTCGTTCAGGGAGCCAAAATTGCGCAGGTAGATCGAAAATGCGAAAGAGCCCGCCGCCCATGTGACAAGCGCGAAGATCGCGCCAGGGCTGAGCCATGTTACACGCGCGCCGCGCCGGTTCGGGCCGTGGCGGTAAAGCAGGCCGATGGAGAACAGGACGACACCCAGCACGATCACCCATTTCAGACCGCTGATCAGCGCCTCGACACTGAAGGGCAGGGTCAGGAAGGTGAGAAGGATCGGCACCATGACCACCGCGGCAAATGCGATGATCGCCACGCCGATCAGCAAGGTCGTCAGCGCGATGGCCAGGAGATAGCGTTTGATCGTGCTGCTTCTGTGGTCTTCGCGATAGGCCGCGTTGAGGCCTCGTATCATCGCCGCCACGCCATTGCGCGCGGTCCAGACTGCCAGCAGGATGGAAAAGATACCTGTCAGTTGCAGGGTGGTGCCCGTCGAGCTCACCAGATCATCGACCTGGCCCTCGACGATGCCATAGGCAGACTGGGGCAGCAGTTGGCGGGCCATTTCCAGCTGGTCGGCGATGGTCTGAGGGTCTGCGGCAAGCCCCCAGAGCGCGACCAGCGCGGCAATAGCGGGAAAGATCGACAGCAATGTATAAAAGGCAACTCCGGCGGCAATCAGGCCCAGGTTCCGGCTGTCGGCTTCGGCTGCGACTCGGCGCAGAACGCGCCACCACGCCCGAAACCCGAGCGCGCCGGGGCGAGCGGCGTCGCCTGTGCCGGAGGTCGTTTCGCACATCGGCTTATGCCCGAACAGACCGTGGCCCGGCGATCAGCCAGATGATGAAACCGATCAGCGGCAACAACAGGACCAGCAGCACCCAGACAACCTTGGACCCGGTGCTTTGCGCTGATCCGACGATCGAGACAATGGCAAAAACGTCCAGGACGAGCAGTATGAGCCCGCCAATTCCCGTCACTTCCAGCATCGTGAAACCCCTTTCGCGTGATGCTTCCGGCCCTGTGAGGGGCGCAGCGCAATGAAATACGTTCCTTTGCTCAACGCCATGACGGCCTGTTCGGTTCCATGTCGAATGCGCATATGGAAACCGGGGCGATCACGGAGCCAGCCGATGTGCCGGGCCAGCCCCTGTCGGCCCCGGGAATACCTGTTTCAAGTCGAGGGACGATTGAAACTCATATACAGACGGGGCGCCAAGGCGCTCCGTCTGATACCAGTTGGTCAGAGGCGGGCGAGAAATTCGGTCACCTCTTCCTTGGCCTGTGCCTTCGACTTGCCGTATCTCTCCTGGATCTTGCCTTCGAGTTGCTCGCGGTTGCCCTGCATCTGTGCGATTTCGTCATCTGTCAACTCGGCCCATCTCTCTTTGAGGGCGCCCGACATTTGCGTCCATTTTCCTGCAAGTTGATCCCAATTCATCCTGATCTCCTTTCCTTGTCGTCGTGTTTCCTCAGGCTTTGCGTCACGGTGACGAGACTTGCTTGCCGTCTTGCCCCGTCCTTGCCGCGCAGCTCCGGAAGGTGCTGACG
>JAWLEL010000119.1:0-6998 GCA_041686165.1 Lentibacter sp. | reverse complement strand
TCGCGGAAAGATCGAGGCGACCATCACCAACGCCCGCGCCTATCTCGAGATCGAAGCCGAAGAGGGCTTCTCGGACTATTGCTGGAGCTTCGTCGGCGGAGCCCCGATCCGGAACAGTTTCGCGCAGCTTTCCGACGTGCCCGCCCAGACCGAAATCTCCCGGACTTTTTCAAAGGATTTGAAACGACGCGGCTTCAAGTTCTGCGGCCCGACGATCGTCTATGCCTGGATGCAGGCCTGCGGGCTGGTCAATGACCACCTGACAGGGTGCTTTCGCCATGACGAGGTGTGAGCGGCCAGACGCGCAAGCCAGGGGGCAGCGGCTGCTGGGCGGGATGGAGTTGACGGTCCTTTCATGCCCCACTCGGAATCAAGGCCGAAGGTCGCCGAGCTTCGCCGCATCCTGCAGGAGAGTCTTTTCGGGTCGGTCGATGACGCGAACGCCAAAGCTGTCTGACGTCAACAATCCTGCCCGGCAATTTCCAGAAAGCGCGCCACGTCCGCCTTGCTCACGTTCCAGCCGCAGACCAGCCTGCACAGGAGTGGCTCGGCCTCATCGCCCGCGTCCGGATCTCCGCCCATGACGTAATATTGCGCGCCCGCCGCGCGGAGCCGCTGATGCGCCGCGCGGGGCAGCTTGGCGAAGAGGATGTTGGCGTCCGGCGTGTTCACGATCTGGGCCGCCTCCATCGCGCGCAGTCCCTGGGCCATCTGGGCCCCGCGCGCATTGGCCGCCTCCGCGGCGCGCAGCCAGGCATCGCCCTCGAGATAGCCCTGCATCTGCGCCGAGAGGAAACGGTGCTTGGAGAACAGATGCCCCCCGCGCTTGCGGCGCAGCTCGAATTCCCAGGCCTTGGCCGGATCGAAGAAGATCACCGCCTCGACCCCTGCGCAGCCGTTCTTCGTCGCGCCGAAGGAGACAACGTCAACGCCTGCCTTCCATGTCATTTCGGCCGCGGTGCAGCCAAGCGCCGCCTGCGCATTGGCAAAGCGCGCGCCGTCCAGATGCACCTCCAGCCCGAAGGACTTCGCCACATCCGTCAGTGCACGCAGCTCGTCGAGCGTGTAGACAGCCCCGCGCTCCGTCACCTGCGTGATAGAGACCGGCCCGCGCTGCGGTCCGTGCACCGCGCGCGTCTCCTCGGCCTCGATGGCCGCGCGCAGCGCCTCGGGGGTCATCTTGTCCTGCGTGCCCACGATGGTGAGCTTCGCGCCGCCGGTGAAGAACTCGGGCGCGTTGCATTCGTCCTCGTGGATATGCGCCGTGGGGCTGCAAAACACCGTCTCGAAAGGCTGGCACATCGTCGCCAGTGCCAGCGAATTGGCCGCCGTGCCCGTGGCCACGAGATAGACCGCCGCCTCCGGCGCCTCGAAGAGCGCGCGCAGGCTGGCGCGCACCTCCTCCATGATCGGATCGGCGCCGTAGGGCATGGCAAAGGCTTCGTTGGCGCGCGTGAGGGCGCCAAGCACTTCGGGCAGCATCGGGCCGCCATTGTCGGAAGCAAAGAACATCAGGTCGGCTCCTCTATGATATGGTCTTCCCAGTCTTCATCGTCGATCTCGAACTCCGGCACGGTGCGCCCCTGCATCGACACGCCCGCGCGGTGCACGCTCTCGGGCGTGCCCGAGATGAGCGGGTGCCAGTCGTGAAGCGGCTTGCCCTGCCAGATCAGCTTGTAGGCGCAGGTCTCGGGCATCCAGTAGATGTGCGAGTCCAGGTTCTTCGCCGTGAGCGAGATACATTCCGGGACGATCCTGTGGCGGGTTTCGTATTGCCCGCAGCGGCAGGTGCTGTCATCGAAGAGCCGGCAGGCCACGCGCGTGAGGGCCACCTCGCCGCTGTCCTCGTCCTCGAGCTTGTTGAGGCAGCACTTGCCGCAGCCGTCGCAGAGCGCTTCCCATTCCTTCTCGCTCAGCTCCCCGAGCGATTTGCGCTCCCAGAAGCGCGGCGCGAGGCCGTCCCGGTCGATGGGGTCGGAGGTGCTCATAGCGCGGCCAGAAGGGCGCGGGCCGCGTCGCAATCGGCCTGCATCTGCGCGATGAAGGTGTCGAGGCTCTCGAAGGTCTCCTCGGGGCGCAGATAGTGGGTGAGGCCGACGGAGATCGTCTCGTCGTAGATGTCGCCGCTGAAATCGAAGATGTAGGTTTCAAGGTTGGGGGTATTCTCGCCGAACATGGGCCGGGTGCCGAGCGAGGCGGCCCCATGATAGGCCCCCGCATGCGGGCCGGTCAGCACATCGACCAACACGGCATAGACGCCGAAGCTTGGCAGATGCAGCCCGGAAATATCCATGTTCGCGGTGGGAAAGCCAAGGTCGCGCCCGCGTTGCTCGCCGGTGATGACCTTGCCTTCGAAACGGTGCCAATGCCCGAGCATGGCGGCGGCGTCCTGCGGGCGCCCGTCGGCGAGCGCGGCGCGGATCGCCGTGGAGGAGACCCGGCCCCTCTCGCCCTCGATCAGCTCCGCGATGGTCACCTCGAAGCCCATCATCTCGCCGAAGCCGATCAGCGCGGCCGCATCGCCCGCGCGATCCTTGCCGAAGCAGAAATCGGCCCCGACGACAACATGGGTCAGCCCCAGCCCCTCGGCGATCACCTCCCGCGCGAAGGCCTCCGGCGTCAGCTCGGCCATCGCCGCATCGAAGGGCAGCTCGAAGAGCAGCTCGACCCCGAGCTTTTCGAGCCGGTGGGCGCGGGCCTCGGCATTCATCAGGCGAAAGGGCGGGGTCTCGGGCGCGAAATAGGCACGCGGATGCGGCTCGAACGTCATCACGCCAAGGGGCGCGCCGTTGCGCTTGGCCGCGCCGCGCGCGATGTCGATGACGGCCTGGTGCCCGATGTGAACCCCGTCGAAGTTGCCGATGGCAACAGCCGCGCCACGGGCGGCGGGGGGGATGTCATTGAAGGCGCGGACCACTTGCATGGCGCAATGGGTAGCCTCGCGCGCAGGCAGGCGCAAGAGGCCGCGCGCCTCTCCCGGGCGGCCGCGTCAGTCGAACTTGCCGGAGGGGGCGAGGACCGTGGCTTCCCCGATGAGAACCTTCTTGCCATCGACAAGACAGCGCGTCTCCAGCTGCACCCGGCGCTTGGCCGGCTCGATCCCGATGACTTCGACCTCTGCCAAGACGGTATCGCCGGGGCGCACCGGGGCGAGGAACTTGAGCGACTGGCCCATGTAGACCGTGCCGTGCCCGGGAAGCTGCTCGCCGATCACGGCCGAGATCAGCCCCGCCGTCAGCATGCCATGGGCGATGCGGCCCTCGAAGATCGTGTCATTGGCATAATCGTCGTCGAGATGGACAGGATTCCGGTCGGTCGAGACCTGGGCGAACATCTCGATGTCCTCGTCGGTGACGGTTTTGCGCAGATGGCGCACCATGCCCATTTCGATCTCTTCGATCGTGATGGTTCCGCGCGGCAGATTGTCCAACATCCCGGCCCTCCCTTGGCATGGCTGAGGTAATAAACGAGCGCATTGATGCGCCAATTGGTAATTTTATTACTTTGCAAGCGCAGAAAGATCAAGCGGGATTTTGGGTGTGTGTGCGGGCGGTGGGCTGCGTGGCAGGCGGGATGCGGGGTTGGGCGGTTTTTCATGTCCCGCTCGGAATCAAGGCCGAAGGCCGCCGAGCTTCCATTGCCCGGCAGGCGAATTGGCAAAGCCAATTCTGCCGGGAGGGGCCTGACCGTCCCGCGGTCTGGCGATTTGGCGAGGCTTGGTGCGCGGCCTGACTGAAGCAATGACTTGGCAGGGATAAAGCACTGCATCTCCAAGGTCGGATCGCCAGCCCACGGTCAGGCGATGCTCGGCTTGCTAAAATGATCTTCCTGAACTGAGAGCCGCCATCGACCGCCCTGTCTTTCCGCCACTCGCGCAGCGAACACTACCGCAACTGCCCCATCGCATAGGTCGGGGTCACCATCGCCTCGCGCAGGTAGTCGGCGAGTGCGTCGGGGTCGGGCGCATCGGTGGTCCTCGTCTCCTTGGCTGCAAGCCCGCCGGTGATGAAGAGCGAATCGATGTCTTCTCCCTGCGCGCCCTGGATGTCGGTATGGATGCCGTCGCCGATGGCCAGGATGCGGTTGGGGGATATCTTCGCGTCAATGGCGGCCAACCGTCGTTTCGCGAGGTCGTAGATCGGGGGGTGCGGCTTGCCGAAGTAGAGGCTCTCGCCGCCCATCTCCGTGTAGAGCCGCGCCAGCGCCCCGGCGCACCATTCGCGCACATCTCCCCGATCGACCACGATGTCGGGGTTTGCACACAAGAGCTTCAGGCCCTTCTGCTTGGCATAGAGAAAATCGGGCCGGTTCACATCCGGGTCGGCCTGCGGATCGAAGGGGCCGCAGCAGACGATCCCCTCGGCCTCGGCCAGCGGCACGCGGGCGATGTCCACGGGTGCGTCTATGATCTCCATCGGCTCGAAAAAGCCTGCATCGCGCTCCCATTCCCCCATGAAATAGACCTTCTCGCCCACGGCGCCGCGAAACATCGCCGCGCGCGCGGAATCGCCCGAGGAGGCGATGGCGTCATAGGCGCTCTCGGGAATGCCGAAGACCTCGAGCTGCTCGGCCACGCCCGCGCGCGGCTTGGGCGAGTTGGTCACCAGGATGACCTTGCCACCGCCTGCGCGGTAGCTTTCCATCGCGGCCACGGCCTCGGGGTAGGCCGTCACGCCGTTGTGCAGGCAGCCCCAGAGATCGACGAAGAGCGCGTCATACTGCGGGGCGATGTCGGAAAGGGCGGGGATGATGCGGGTCATGAGAGCTCCTGTTGCTGCGTCGCCTTTATGGCGCGGATGGGCGGGGTTTCCAACGGCAAAGCGCACGGGGCTGCCGCCTCAGGGCGCAAGGTGCGGTGCGAGCATTTCGGCCCAGAGCGCATAGGCCGCCTCGGAAGGGTGAAACCCGTCGCGCGCCATGTAGCTCGGCTCGAATGGCAGATCGAGCGGCACATGGGTGAGCGCGTCGTCTTCGGCGCAAAGCCGTGCCAGCGCGCTGTCGAGCGCCTCGGCCTTCGCCCCGAGGACGCCGCGCAGGGGGCGCGGCAGGAGCGGAAACTGCCCCATGGGCGGCAGCCCGGAGCAGACGATGCGGCCAACGCCGAACCGGGCGCGCAACAGGGCATGCAGCGCGCGCCGGCTCTGCTCGAAGCGGGCCTCGCCCATGTGGCGGGTCACGTCATTGACGCCAAGCGCGATGAGCGCCGTATCGAAGCGCGCCCCTGGCATTGCCCGTGCCTGCGCGAGGGCGCTTGGCGTCGTTGCACCCGTGCGCGCCTCGAGTTGCCAGCTGAGGGCGCAGCGGCCCTCCAGCCGCGCGGAGAGCTGACCCGAGAGCGCCCTTGATTGATGCCGTGCACCCACGCCGGCGGCGGAGCTGTCGCCGAGGATGAGCAGCCGCAGCTCTGCGCCTTGCCCGGCCTGCCCGGACCGGGGACCGTCCGGCTCTGGCAGGCGCTCGGCCCGCGCGATCACATGCGCGGCCTGCACGGCGAGAAGCGGGGAGAGGGCGAGTGTCTTGAGCATGTGAGCGGTTTCTTGCCCGAAGCGGCGCCGCGCGGCAAGCGGGCTGGCAGGGGCGGTTTGCCTGTCTGGCCGATTGAAAGATTTCTTGTATCAGGCTTGGGGCGTCTTCTGATAGGTTCCAGGCAGGCGACCGTCAGTCCCGAAACGCGATTCATGGAAGATTCCCGATGTCCCAAGATACCAGCCTGATCCTCTGCCCTGTAAACCTGCGCCACGTTGAAGTTGATACCCGTGCCTATGAGGAAGCCATCGCCATGGCAAAGCGCCGCGGCGCCAAGCTTATCGTGACCACGATCGCTCCGGAGATGGAGCGCAATCTGAACATCCGGGACTCGGAGGCCTTTTGGTCCGAGCAACTGAAGAAGTTCGTCTCCGATCACCCGGCCGAGGGAGTCGAGCTTGAAGCCATCGTGCGCAAGGGCGCCGTGCACCGGCAGATCCTGAAGCTGGCCCATGAGCGCAAGGTTGACATGATCGTCATGGAATCGTCCAACCCGCGTGTTCAGGACTACCTGCTCGGCACGACGGCCAGCCACGTGGTGACGCACGCCAAGTGCTCCGTCTACGTCGTGCGAAACTGAAGGCCCGGCATCCGGCAGGCCCTCGCTTGGGCTGACGCTGGCCTGAAGCCGGTCTTTCCTCTCCCTGCGCAGAGTTGCCGTTCAGGCCCTCGTCTGAGAAAGCAAGGGTGTGGCACAGGCAGGCTGGGACACTTTGGTCATGCGGCATTCAGTCGAATTTTGAATACGGTGCCTCTGATATTCGCAAAGCCCCGATTTCCGGCAGCCCTGCAGCCAAGTGTCCGCAGGGCGTCTTGAACAAGTCAGCTGTGCGGTTCGTTTGCTTGGTGGGATTTGATGAGTGGAGCCGCAGATGTGAAGGTGCCCTTCGCTTCGGGTGGCGCTCCACGGGACTGTTGCACACCGCGCGCTGCTTCAAGGTATCCACGAGGGGATGGTTAACGCAGCTTCGGTGCATAGGGGGGTGCACAGGTGGTGCACAGGTGGTGCACGGTGTTTGACCGCTGTTTCAAGGGCGGCGTTAACCCGTTAAGCCCGGAGTTCGCTGCCTTTGCGCCATGGCAGGAAAGCTATGCTAAAGCGTTTCGAGTTATACTTGAGGCACGAAGATAACTCGAAGCGCTCAAGAGGCCCGATTGTTGCGCGCGCTTCCAGAAAAGCTGTGTCTCTGGTTTTTCTCGAAACACTTTAGATATTGATATGAAAGGTTAAAAAGGCGCCCCACCCGGAGCGCCTTCCTCCTTGAGTTCAAACCGCGAGGTTGGGAATGATCTGTTTTTTCCGGCTCATCACGCCCGGAAGCACCACCGCATCACCACTCACGGATGCGCCAAAGCTCTTCTCGGCGACGGTCTTGACCAGCGCGTTCGGGATCAGCAGCGTGGCTTCCTCATTGAGAATATCAACGACGAAAAGGAGAACCTGATCAACGCCATCTTCCTGCGCGACCGCC
>JAWLEL010000118.1:0-7038 GCA_041686165.1 Lentibacter sp. | reverse complement strand
TTCTCGCTGAGCGCTTCGCTCAGCCGCGCGCGGGCTTCGTCTTCGCGCACGCGGCTCACGACCTCCTCGAAGGGGCGCAGCGCGGCGGGGTCTTCGCTGTCGAGACGGATCGCGATCATCCCGCCATCTTCAAGCGTGATGAGTTCGGGAAAATCGCCCTCCTGCACGCTCTGGGCTGCGGCGCGGAAGGCCTCGTAGCCGGCGGGTCCGCCTTCGGCGCGGTCGTGCCAGCCGATCGTGCCGAGTTCCATGAAGCTCTCCTTGGCCAGCTCCTCCAGCGTCGCCCCGGCGGCGAGCAGGTCTTCGAGCGTGTCGATCTCGGTCTCGATAAAGCGGCGGGCGCGGCCCTGGAGCAGCTCGCCGCGCAGCTCTGCGCGGACATCCTCGAAGGGTGTCTTCTGGGCCTCGATCACGGCGTTCACACGAAAGAGCGCCGGGCCGACCGGAGAAGAGGCGGGGCCGACGACATCGCCGCTTTCGGCTTCGAACACGGCGTCGCCGGCACTGTCCAGATCGGAGCGGGCCACGTCGCCCATGTCGACATCAGCAAGCGCCAACCCGCGCTCTTCGACGAGGGCCTCGAAGGTCTTTTCGCCCGACTCGAGCGCGGATTTCGCGGCCTCGGCCGCGGCCTCATCGGAGAAGACGAGCCGCTCCACGAGGCGTCTTTCGGGGCGGTCGAACTCCTCACCGCGCTCGTCATAGAGCTGGCGCAGGGTGTCCTCTTCGATCTCGATCTCGCCCGCGACCATTTCGGGCGTGATCCAGGCATAGGTTATGGCCCGTGTTGCCGGGCGCATATAGTTGCCGGTGTTGGCCTCGTAATAGGCTTGAAGCTCGGACTCGCTGGCCGCGGGCAGGGGGGTGTCAAGGTCATCGGCTGTCAGCAGTGCCCAGGTGAAATCGCGCCGCGCTCCGATGTAATCCACCACGGTCCTGGCAAAGACGGGGTTGGCCGGAACGTCGGAGAACACGGCCGTCTCGACGAGGCCGCGGGCCATTTCCTCGCGCATGATCTGCTCGTATTCGCGCTCCTTGAGCCCGGCGCTGCGCAGGCGGTCCTGGTAGACCGCGCGGCTGAAGGTGCCGTCGATCCCCTTGAAATCGTCGCTTTCGAGGATCTGGCGGGCGAGACGCTCGTCGCCGACGGAAATGCCCAGTTGGGCTGTCTCGTGATCGAGCGAGCGGCTGGCGATGAGCTGGGAGAGGACCATCTGATCGAGCTGTTGCTCTTGGGCTTCGGAGAAGGTGAGCGGGCGGCCGGAGGAGCCGGAGCGTCCCTGAAGGGTCTGGCGCAGGGCGCGCGTGTAGCTCTCTGTCTTGATCGGTTTTTCGCCAACCTGTCCGACGGAGCGGACAGCGCCGCCAAGGTTCGTGATGCCGAACCCGGCCAGGCCGAAGATCAGCAGACCCATCAGCACCCAGACCAGGGTTTTCGTCGTTTTGCCGCTCGCGCGCATGAAGCTCTCCTCGGGCCTTGTCTTGCCTTGCGATGTCTAAGGCCTCAAGGGCGCAGGGGCAAGGCTGCCCGCGTCCTCAGGGGGCGAGATTTTCGAGCCGTTCGAAAAGCCTGTCGATTCCGGCGGTATCGACATTGGCAAAGGCGATACGCAGCTCGCGGGCGCCGGCCGGGTCATCGGCCGGGCGGAACATGGTGCCCGGCAGCGTGAGCACGCCCGCGCTGCGGACCATGGCCGGGGCGAGATCGGCGCTGGAGGCTGCGAAGGGGTGAGCGACATAGGCGAAATAGGCGCCGCAGCCCTTGAGCTCCCAGCCTTTTGCCGCAAGACGCGGAAAGCCCTGCTCGATGGCAGCCCGCCGGGCGAGGATCTCGGCCCGCTCGCCCGCGAGCCACTGGGAGAGATTGCGCATCCCCCAGAGCGCGGCGCGCTGGCCGAGCTGGCCCGGGCAGACGGAGACCGTGTCGAGAAATTTCTCTGCCTCACCGATTCGCGCCTTGGAGGCGACCATCGCGCCGACACGGTGCCCGGTGAGCCGGTAGGCCTTGGAGAAGGAATAGAGATGGATGAGCGCCTCGGGCCAGTTCTCGCGCTTGAAGAGCGCGTGTGGCGCGCCGGAGCGGCTGTCGAAATCGCGGTAGGTCTCGTCGATGATGAGCGCGAGGCCATGGGACGCGGCCAGCTCGAAGAAGGCCTCCATGAGCGCGGCGGGGTATTCGGCGCCGGTCGGGTTGTTGGGGCTGACAAGGACGATGGCGCGGGTGCGGGGCGTGATGAGCTTCGCTGCTGCGCCCGGATCGGGCAGCATGTCCGCGCCTGTGACGAGAGGGCGGGTCACGACGCCGGCCATGTCGAGCCACATGGCATGATTGAAATACCAAGGGGTTGGCAGGATGACTTCATCCCCCGGCGCGCAGAGCGATGCGATGGCGGCGCAGAAGGCCTGGTTGCATCCTGACGTGATCGCGACCTCGCCCGGCGCCACCGTGCCGCCATAGGAGGCGCTCCACTGGGTCGCGATTTCCTCGCGCAGGGCGGGCAGGCCCAGCGTGGGACCGTAGAGATGCGCGGCGGTGTCGGACATGACCGTCTCGGCCAGCGCCGCGCGCAGCGGCTCGGGAGGAGCCGCGACGGGCGCTGCCTGCGAGACGTTGATGAGCGGGCGGTCCTCGGGATGGGTCACGCCTTCCAGCCAGCGGCGTGCCTCCTGGACGGGTGGCGCGAAGGTGTTTTGGGTGCTGGCCCTTAAATTGCCCTGTGAATTGACCTGTGAATCAGCCTGTGAACTGAACTGTGTCATGTGCGTGTTCCTTTGTTTCGTCCTGGCCTGCGGCCAGGCCGACCCGTTTGAGGGGGCTGTCTGCCCCCTCAAACACCCCCGAGGATATTTCCAGCAAGAAAAAAGGCAATGCGCGGAGAACCTGTCAATCCGTGCCGCGATAGGGCTCGACGTATTGCAGCGCCATGTCCCAGGGGAAGAAGATCCAGGTGTCCTGGCTCACGGCGGTGATATATGTATCGGCCTGCTTCTCGCCTTCGGGCTTTGCGTAGACGCAGGCGAAATGGGCCTTGGGGTAGAGATCGCGGACCAGCTCGAGCGTCTTGCCGCTGTCGACAAGGTCATCGACGATCAGAATCCCCGTGCCATCGCCCATCATGGCCGCATCAGGGGATTTCAGCACTTCGGCGTCGCGGCGCTGGTCGGCCTTGCCGCCACCCGAGTGATAGGATTTGACCGAGACCGTGTCGACCGTGCGGATGTCGAGCTCGCGGGCGACGATCATCGCCGGGGCCATGCCGCCGCGGGTGATCGCGACGACGGCGCGCCAGGACCCGTCATCGGGACCGTGGCCATCCAGCCGCCAGGCCAGGGCGCGGGCGTCGCGATGAAGCTGATCCCAGCTGACGTGAAAGCCTTTTTCATGCGGGAGTCGGTCGGTCATTGGGGTGTCCTTGGTCTATTTCGTGAAGATCAGGCGCAAACCGAGCGCGCCCAGCAGGAGCGCGGCGGCGCGGTCGACGTGTGGCTTGAGCGCGAGATAGCCCGCGCGGGCGGGCGGTGTGGAGAGGGCAAGCGCGAAGCCGGTATAGGCAACCCATTCGACAACCATGTGATTGAGCACGATGAGCGACTTCCCGGCAAGGCTCATGTCTCTGGGAAAGATCACGACGAGCACGGAAGCCGCGAAAAGCACGGATTTGGGATTGCCGAGATTCACGGTGAAGCCCGCCAGGAAGGCACGCGCGCTGCGCGGCGCGGCCCCCGTGGCCGCAGGCAGCGGCGCGCGTGCATCGCGCCACATGGTCCAGGCGAGATGGAGCAGGTAAAGCGCACCTGCAATCTTGAGCGTGACATAGGCCCAGGGAAAGAGCGCGAACACACCTTCAAGGCCGAGCAGCGCCATGCCCGTCCAGAGCGCGGCCATGGTTCCGAGGCCGAGGCCTGTCATGATCCCGGCAAGGCGGCCTTCGGTGAGTGTTGTCTTGAGTGCGAGCAGGAGCGCCGGGCCGGGGCTGGCCAGGGCGGCCAGCAGAGTCAGGTTGAAGGCGATGAGATGACCCGCCTCCATCGGCTCAGTCCTTGTGGCCCGAGGTGGCGTCGATATCGGGGGCGTCGACGGCTTTCATGCCGACGACATGGTAGCCCGCGTCCACATGCAGGTTCTCGCCGGTGACACCGCTGCCCAGGTCGGAGAGCAGGTAGAGCGCGGATTTGCCCACGTCATCCGTGGTCACGTTGCGCCGCAGCGGCGAGTTGAGCTCGTTCCATTTGAGGATATAGCGGAAATCGCCGATGCCGGAGGCGGCCAGCGTCTTGATCGGGCCTGCCGAGATGGCGTTGACGCGGATGCCGTCCTTGCCGAGATCCTCGGCCAGGTATTTCACCGAGGCCTCCAGCGCCGCCTTGGCGACACCCATGACGTTGTAATGCGGCATGACCTGCTCGGCGCCGTAGTATGTGAGCGTCAGCGCGGAGCCACCGTCCGTCATCAGCTTCTCGGCGCGCTGCATCACGGCGGTGAAGGAATAGACCGATATGTCCATGGACATCTGGAAATTGGCGCGGCTGGTCTCGACGTAGCGGCCGCGCAGCTCGCTCTTGTCGGAAAAGCCGATGGCATGAACGACGAAATCGAGAGAGCCCCATTTTTCCTCGAGCGCGGCGAAGAGGGCATCGATAGAGGCCTCGTCCGCAACGTCGCAGGGCAGGACGGTATCGGAGCCGAGCTGCCCGGCCAGCGGGCCGACCCGCTTCAAAAGGGCCTCGCCCTGATAGGAAAAGGCCAGCTCCGCGCCGGCCTCGGCGCAGGCCTTGGCGATACCCCAGGCGATTGATTTGTCGTTGGCGAGTCCCATGATGAGCCCGCGTTTTCCCGCCAAGAGCTGATTTGACATGCTTGTTCTCCGAAAGCGCATTACCTTTATTGGTGTTGCAGTCTTTAGGCGATTGCATAGAGTGCCGCAAGCCTCACAGGGGGTGTCGGAGGGCTTTGGAATGAATGATGCAGGCGGTATTTTCGCAGGGGACGACCCGTTCGAGATCGCGCGGGGGTGGCTGGCCGAGGCCGAGGCCAGCGAGCCGAACGATCCGAATGCGATCGCCTTGTCGACGGTGGATGCCAGCGGGCTGCCCAATGCGCGCATGGTTCTGCTGAAGGAGATCGAGGCAGGAGCCTTCGTTTTCTACACCAATTACACCTCCGCCAAGGCGCAGGAACTCGAGAGCGCGGGCAAGGGCGCCTTCGTGATGCACTGGAAGAGCTTGCGCCGGCAGATCAGGGTGCGCGGGCTCATTTCGCGCGAAGAGGGCCCGCAGGCGGACGCCTACTACAAGTCTCGCTCGCTCAAGAGCCGCCTCGGGGCCTGGGCCTCGGAGCAGTCCAGGCCGCTCTCCTCGCGCGCTGCGCTGATGGCCAAGGTGGCCAGGATCACGGCCGAGAAGGGAACGAACCCGGAGCGCCCGCCGTTCTGGGGGGGCTACAGGCTCACGCCGCTGGAGATCGAGTTCTGGGCGGACGGGGCCTACCGGCTGCATGATCGCTTCCAGTGGCGCCGTGAAACGGCTCAAAGCCCGTGGCACATCGAGCGGCTGAATCCCTGACAGGCGCGGCGCGTCACGGGACGTCATTTTGCGGGTTGAGATCTTTTTTGCCGGGGGCCCTTGCATCCAAGGGGGGTTTAGCTGCAATCCTTGTCCGGGGCTGGAGTGAAACAAGACAGGAAACGTGAGCATTGGAAGACGCCGAGGGGGTCCGCGGCACTGTTAAATGGTTCGACCCCGTAAAAGGGTTTGGTTTCGTAGTCGCCGATGAAGGCGGGCCGGATATTCTGTTGCATGTAAATGTTCTTCGCAACTTCGGGCAGAGCTCGGTTGCGGATGGTGCGCGTGTGGAAATCAACACCCAGAAGACGGAACGCGGCGTGCAGGCGCTTGAAGTCCTGTCGATCGAGCCGCCGAGCGGGGACGAAGACGTTGCGCTTGCCGATTTCCGGGAAATCGACCCGGAGCTTCTGGCGAATGCGCGAATGGAGCCTGCGCGCGTCAAGTGGTTCGACAAGGGCAAGGGATTCGGGTTCGCCAACGTGTTCGGGCGCGACGAGGATGTTTTCGTGCATGTCGAAGTCTTGCGCCGCTCGGGCTTTGCCGATTTGCAAGCCGGGGAAGCGATTGCCATGAAGGTCGTTGACGGCAAGCGCGGCCGCATGGCGACGGAGGTTTTCGCTTGGGAAAGCGCTCTCAAGGAATATTGACAGCGGCCCTGCGTGCCGCGCTCTGTTGCCTTGTCTTGAGCGTCTGGAGCCGGCAGGTTTCCGCAGGGGCCTGCAGCCCTGGCGAAGTCCACCTGCGTGGAGATTGGGGGCAGGCGCGGTTCACCATCGAACTGGCCGATGACGCGGATGAGCGGGCAACCGGCCTGATGCACCGCGAAAGCCTGCCCAGGAGTGCCGGCATGCTCTTCATCTACGAAGCGCCTGCCGAGCTGACTTTCTGGATGCGTAACACACTGATCTCGCTTGACTTAATATTTATCGACGCCACAGGGCGCGTCACGCGTGTCCATCACGACGCGCGCCCGCTCGACGAGACGCTCATTCCCAGCCAGGGAAAGGCTCTGGCCGTCCTGGAAGTGAATGGTGGCATGGCTCGGGCGCTCGGGATCGGGCCGGGCAGCGAGCTGCGCCATCCCGCCTTCGATCAGGACCGCGCCGCCTGGCCATGCTGAGGTGCTGCGGGAGCTGATCGGCGGCCCTTTTTTCTTGCTTCAAATATCCCGGGGGAGCTCGAGGGGGCTGGCCCCCTCGACCGGTCGGATTTTGCGCAGCAAAATTCGAAGTCTGAGCGCAATGCAAGAACCTCGCAAGCTTCATGCCCGACGTGCCAGGGGATGCGCCCACGGCGCCGCGCGTGTGGTCCATGATCTTTGTAAATCAACTCTGATCGCGGCAACGAGGCGCAGGAGAACGTCGTCTCCCTGGTCGGTGCGCCGAAATAGCGCCCGAACGGCAGCAATGCGCAGGAAGCGGAGTTTGCAAAACTGCAAACTATGCCCGCCCTTCAAGACACACCCGGCCCTGA
>JAWLEL010000117.1:0-7065 GCA_041686165.1 Lentibacter sp. | reverse complement strand
CCCCGCGCGCTCGGCCTCCTCCCCGAGCATGCGCACTTCGCGCTGCGGGAAGGGGATCGAGATGCCATGGTCCTGGAAGGCATCCCAGAGCGCAAGATAGACATTGCCGCGAATATTGGTCAGCCCCACGGTCGGGTCGCTGATCCAGAACCTCAGGATGTAATCCACCGAACTGTCGCCGAAGCCCACGATATGACACACTGGCGCGCGCTGCTCGAGCACGCGATCAACGCTCGAAGCCGCCTCGATGGCCAGCTTGCGCACCTTGTGAGGGTCATCCCCGTAGGCCGTTCCGAAGTAGATATCGAGCCGGACGAACTCGTCCGAGTGAGACCAGTTGACCACCTGGCTGGTGATCAGGTCCTCGTTGGGGATGAGGTATTCCTTGCCGTCGCGCGTGACAACGGAAGTGTAGCGCGCGCCCAGCGTGTTGATCCAGCCGAAGGTCTCGCCAAGGCTGATCACGTCCCCCGGCTTGATCGACTTGTCGAGCAGGATGATGACACCCGAGACAAGGTTGGAGACGACCTTCTGCAAGCCGAACCCGAGGCCGACGCCGATCGCCCCCGAGAGCACGGCAAGGCCCGTCAGGTCCACGCCGATCGCCCTCAGCCCGATGAAGAACGCCATGCCATAAAGCGCGACCTGGGCGAACTTGACGACAAGCACCTGCATCGAGGGGCTGATATCCTCGTTGCGCCGCACCCCGCTCGCCGTCACCTTCGAGACGAACCGCGCGATGAACAGGAGCACCCCGAGCGTGAAGATCGCCTGCAGGATCATCCAGGCCGAGATTCGGATCTCTCCGAGCTCGAAGGCCATGGAATCGAGCAGGCTGCTGGCCTGCTCGGAGAGACCCAGGATCGACAGGGTGACCCAGGTCCAGGCCGCGTAGCGCACCAGCGAGCGCACGAAGCCGTTCACGATGAAACGGGTGACGAAGGCGATCAGAAGCCAGGCCAGCGACAGCTCGGCGACCCCGCCCAGAAGGTAGCTGCGCGACGGCCAGGTCACTTCGCGCATGATCCAGACCATCGGGAAAATCATCAACACGAAGAAGATGAGCCGCAACCGGTTATGGATTACCAGAAGCACGCGCAGGCGCCATTTCGGCCAGTTTCCCCGGCGGCGCATCCATTCGCGAAAGCGCGGTCCGATGAGCTTGGCCAGCAGATGCGCGAAGGCGAAGAGCCCCACTGCGATCAGAAGTTGGTAGGCGTTCCACGGTCGCAGCGCCGTCTGGGCAAAAACGCTGATCTGATCAATCAGCGACAGCGCAATCTCCTGCGCCTCGCTCGCCAGTTCGTCAATCGGCGGATCCGCCACACCGCCGGTCTCGGGTCCGCCGGCCTCTTCAGGCGCGTCTCCCCCCTGTGGGGCCGTCTGGCCCCTGATCTGCTGTGTCGGTCTCTCGTCCATGCGCGCCCTTTCGCCCAAATCTTGCATGCTCTTGGCAGTCGGGCAAGCGGTTAGGCCCCCGCGCCGCATGCGCCCTCCCTTCAAACCTCCGTGCATGCTCTTGTGGGAATCTGCGCCCTTGTGTAGATGATGCCTATGAAAAGGCTTTTCGACATGGATGATCGTGCCCGCCTGCGCGAGCGCTTCTACGGTGAGACACTGACCGTGACGGCTTTGCTATAAGCCGCCCCAGCCCTGACACCTCATTTTCCACATCAAAACGGGAGAGGACCGATGTCCCCCAAGACACTCTATGACAAGATCTGGGATGCCCACCTGGCCCACGAGGCCGAGGACGGCACCTGCCTGCTCTATATCGACCGGCACCTCGTGCACGAAGTGACCAGCCCGCAAGCCTTTGAAGGGCTGCGCATGGCGGGCCGCACCGTGCGCGCCCCGGACAAGACGATCGCCGTGCCCGACCACAACGTGCCCACCACCGAGGGCCGCGAGAATCCCGAGGCGATGACCGAGGACAGCCGCATCCAGGTCACCGCGCTCGACACAAATGCCAAGGACTTCGGGATTCACTACTACCCCGTCTCCGACATCCGCCAGGGCATCGTGCATATCGTCGGCCCCGAGCAGGGCTGGACACTGCCGGGCATGACGGTCGTCTGCGGGGATAGCCATACGGCAACCCACGGGGCCTTCGGCGCGCTGGCCCATGGCATCGGCACCTCGGAAGTCGAACATGTTCTGGCGACGCAAACGCTGATCCAGCAAAAATCGAAGAACATGAAGGTCGAGATCACCGGCAAGCTCAAGCCCGGCGTGACGGCGAAAGACATCACCCTCGCGGTGATCGGCGAGACAGGCACGGCCGGCGGCACAGGCTATGTGATCGAGTATTGCGGCGAAGCGATCCGCGATCTTTCCATGGAAGGCCGCATGACCGTCTGCAACATGGCCATCGAAGGTGGCGCGCGCGCAGGCCTCATCGCGCCGGACGAGAAGACCTATCAATACGTCAAGGGCCGCCCGCACGCCCCCAAGGGCGGGCAATGGGAACAGGCGATGGAGTGGTGGAAGACGCTCTACTCCGACGAGGACGCCCATTGGGACAAGGTCGTCACGCTCAAGGGCGAGGAGATCGAACCCGTGGTCACATGGGGCACCTCGCCCGAGGACGTCCTGCCGATCACGGCGTCTGTCCCCGCGCCGGAAGATTTCGAGGGCGGCAAGGTCGACGCCGCCCGCCGCGCGCTGGACTACATGGGGCTGAAGGCAGGCCAGAAGCTCACCGATATCGAGATCGACACGGTCTTCATCGGCTCCTGCACCAACGGGCGCATCGAAGATCTGCGCGCCGCCGCCGAGATCCTGAAAGGCAAGAAGATCAAGGTCAAACGCGCGATGATCGTGCCGGGCTCGGGCCTCGTGCGCGCGCAGGCCGAGGAAGAGGGCCTTGCCGACATCTTCAAGGAGGCCGGCTTCGAATGGCGCCTCGCGGGCTGCTCGATGTGCCTCGCGATGAACCCCGACCAGCTCTCCGAAGGCGAGCGCTGCGCGGCGACAAGCAACCGCAACTTCGAAGGCCGCCAGGGCTACAAGGGCCGCACCCACCTCGTTTCGCCCGCCATGGCCGCCGCGGCTGCCGTCACGGGCCACCTCACAGACGTTCGGGAGATGACGTAATGGAAAAGTTCGACAAGCTCACAGGGATCGCGGCACCGCTGCCGCTGGTCAATATCGACACCGACATGATCATCCCCAAGCAGTTCCTCAAGACGATCAAGCGCTCGGGGCTGGGCGTCAATCTCTTCGACGAGATGCGCTATGACCGGCAGGGCAATGAAGTCGAGGATTTCGTGCTCAACAAGCCGCAATACCGCGATGCGCAGATTCTCGTCGCGGGCGACAACTTCGGCTGTGGCTCGAGCCGCGAACACGCGCCCTGGGCGCTGCTGGATTTCGGCATCCGCTGCGTGATCTCCACCAGTTTCGCGGACATCTTCTACAACAACTGCTTCAAGAACGGCATCCTTCCGATCGTCGTCTCCCCCGAGGAACACGCCAAGCTGATGGACGATGCCGAGCGCGGGGCGAATGCCGTGCTCACGGTCGATCTGGAAAGCCAGACCATCTCCGGCCCCGACGGCGGCGAGATCGGCTTCGAGGTCGATCCCTGGCGCAAGCACTGCCTTTTGAACGGGCTCGACGATATCGGGCTGACCCTGGAAAAAGCTGCCTCGATTGACGCCTTCGAGGCAGAGGCGGGCGCCACGAGGCCCTGGGTCTGAGCGGAATCTGACCGCGCGAGCGACAGCGCGACTGACAGCGAGGATTCGGCCCCGCCTGCGCCGGGCCGAATTCCAACAAACTGGTTAATGCTTGGTTAACCCACACCTGCGCCCCCGCGCGCAAGCACCCACTAGATATGGTATTTTGCCTTACACTCGACACATTTAGGCGGCTAAATTGATGCAATCTCGCACCACTTCCTCCCTTAAACCGCCCCAATTCCAAGCTCTTATTCATCCAGGACTTGAGCTGCGAATCGAAAGAAGGCAAAAGTTGGGCAAGATTGAGGCAAACGCCACAAAGGCGGATTCAAGTTGGAACAAGGCCGCGGCAACGTATCGCGTCTGGCCAAGTTGTAAGGATAGGGCAGTGTTCACCCGAGTCGCAGGCGCCGCAGTGCGCGCAGTTTTCATGGCTTTGCTCATCGCAACGCCATCATTGCTGCTCGGCAATGTCACTGCCGACGCCGCCCAGATCGTCGTGCTGATCTCCATGCTGGCCGCCCTGATGACCTTCATCGAGTATTACAGCCAATATCCGTCGATCATCGAATTCCGCTATGCATCCCCGTTCAACCGGCTGCGTTTCTACGCGCTGTTTCTCACGGTCACCCTCCTTTCTGTGATCTTCGCAGGAAAGGGTGCCGAGCCGAACCGCATGGCCGAGATGCTGATCGCGCTTGGCACGGCATGGGGCGATACGCTTGATTTCCCCTACTCGCCGGTGCGGCTCGTTGTCCTGATGATGCCCGAACAAGCCTCCGAGGCGCTCCTCACCTCGGTGCGCACAGCGGCGGGCATTTCCTACATGATCTCGCTCTTCGCCCTCGTCCTCTTCCTGACGATGGTGCGCCTTCTCGGCTGGCCGACGCGAAACCGCTCCTTCAACGTCTGGGTCAACCTGCCCATCTTCGATCCGACGGCCGGCGGAGATGTCGTGCACCGTCTGCGCCGCGATGCGCGTCTTAACGTTGTGTTAGGGATCTTGCTTCCATTCTTGATCCCGGCATTTGTCAAGGCCGCGTCGCGCGTGATCGATCCGATCTCGATGCAGAACCCGCAAACCCTGATCTGGATGATGGCAGCATGGGCGTTCATTCCGGCAAGCATGATCATGCGCGGCATCGCCATAGGCCGGATCGCCGAACTGATCGAGCAAAAGCGCAACCGCGCCTATTCCGAAGCCCAGAAGAACGGGGTTCGCGCCGCTTCGGTCTGAGCCTTTCGCGCCTGTTTGCACCCGCCTTTCTCACCCTGCTCCTGGCCCTGATCGCATCCGCCCCACCGTCCTCCCTGGCGGCGGGTGAGCTGCGCATCGCCTTCTTCAATGCCGAACTCACCCGCAAGGGCCCTGGCCTTCTCCTGCGCGACATCGAGCGACGAGACGCCCAGGTGATTGCCGCGCGTGACGTTATCGTCCGCCATGCGCCCGACATACTCGTGCTCTCGGACATCGACTATGACGCCGAGCTGCGCGCGCTGCGCGCCTTCGCGGAGCTGCTCGCGGAAGAAACCGCGCCCTATCCTCATCTCTTCGCGCGCCGCCCCAACAGCGGCATGCCCAGCGGCCTCGACATGGACGGGGATGGCCTCGAAGGCGGGCCGCGAGATGCGCAGGGCTTTGGATATTTCTCGGGGCAAGGCGGGCTGGCCGTGCTGTCGCGGCACCCGTTCGACGAGGCCGGCTTTCAGGATTTCAGCACCCTGCTGTGGACAGACGCCCCCGATGCGCTCCTGCCGCGGCATGACAACGGCGCGCCCTTCCCCTCCGAATCCGCCCTGTCGGCCCAGCGCCTCTCTTCGGTCGCGCATTGGGTTCTGCCTGTCATAACGCCAGGCGGCCCCATTACCCTCCTCACCCATCAAGCCGGGCCGCCCGTCTTTGACGGGCCGGAAGACCGCAACGGAAAACGTAATCGCGACGAGAACGCGCTCTGGCTGCATCTGCTCGCAGGACGGCTCGGCCCCCCGCTCGAAGGCCCTTTCGCATTCATCGGCGGCACCAATCTCGACCCGGCTGATGGCGACGGATACCGCGAGGTGATGCGCGCCCTTCTGGAGCATCCGAAACTGCAAGACCCTCGGCCCCGCTCGGAGGGTGGCGCCGCCGTCCCGACCCCGGGCCAAAGCGGCGATCCGGGCCTCGACACCGCCGATTGGCGCGAGCCGAGCCCCGGGAACATGCGGGTGGATTATGTTCTGCCCTCCACCGATTTCACCGTGAAGGACGCGGGCGTCTACTGGCCGCCCGCGGGCCGTTCAGGCCATGACCTTGCCCTTGCCGCCAGCCGCCACCGCCTTGTCTGGGTCGATGTCGAACTGCCTTAGCACGTCATCGAGCGGTGTCGCGTCGAAGCCCGGCAGCAGCCTGTCGAATTTTTCCGAAGAGAGTTCATGCGACGTGTCGAAGAGATACCGCATCTCGGAGAACTCGCGCGCCAGCTCCCAGACCGGCGCGGTGAGCCGCATCGCCCACCACGGGAAGCGGGCATAGCGCAGCTTGCGCCCCGTCATCGCCTCGAGCCGCGCCTTGAGCTCATCGAGCGTGAAGGCATGGCCCGGAAAGGGGATGTCCTCGTATTGCGCAAGCTCATCGCGCTTTTCCGCCAGCAGCACCGCCGCCCGCGCCCAATCCGGCAGATAGGCATAGGCCTGCATGGTCCCGGGCGCGCCAAGCGCTCCGAGCTTGCCCTTGGCGAGCTTCGGCACGATCAGCATCGAGAAGACATCGCCGTTCTTGTCCGGGTCCATGAAGTTGCCCGCCCGCAGGTTGATCACCTGCACGCCGCTTGCAGCGTAGCGGGCTTCCATCTCGGCCCTGATCCTGCCCTTGCGTGCCAAGGGCCGATGCGGCGTGTCCTCCGACCAGATGCCCACCTTGTCGCCGTAGACATAAACGTTCCCAGGCAAGACCACCGCCGCGCCGCTGGCCTTCGCGGCGGCGATCACCTCCTCGGTGATGGCCGGGATGATCTCGGCCCAGTTGTGATAGTTCGGCGGGTTGAGCCCGTTGACGATTACATCGCACCCCATGGCCGCTCTCGCCATGTTTCCCGCCTTGCGGTCATATATGCGGCAGGTCCAGCCGCGCGCCTCGAAGGCGGGGATGGCATGGGTTCCTATCTTGCCGGACGCTCCGAGGATGAGGGCTGTCTTGGTCATGGTGATCTCCTTTTCACTGTATTTTTCGGAAGATGCGCCATGCCAAAAGTGAATGAAATTGACCAATTACAAACATATGATATTCACTATTGAATGGACAAAGCCCCCGAATCCTTCCCTGACTGGTCGCTCATGCGCGCCTTTCTCGCCGTGGCCGAAACAGGCTCGCTCTCCGCCGCCGCGCGCCAGCTCGGACAAAGCC
>JAWLEL010000116.1:0-7116 GCA_041686165.1 Lentibacter sp. | reverse complement strand
CCGAGCGGCGGGGCGAGGACTTTGCCAGTCTTCTTGTGCTGGAGCGATACCAGGGCTGGCGCCGGTTCGACACAGCCACGCTCGCCGCGGCGACGGACTTCAGCAACAAGTTGTTTTCAAATGACAACCCGCTTCTGAGGATGGGGCGTGACATCGGCATGGGGATTATCAACGCGATGCCCGGGCTGAAGCGCGGTTTCACGCGCGAAGCGGCCGGGCTGACAGGCGATCTGCCTGATCTCATGAAGGGCTGACGCCCTGCGCCCGGGATGCCACGGTTTCAGTCGTCGATCTTTCGGGCTTCATCGACGAGCATGACCGGGATGCCATCGCGGATAGGGTAGGCGAGCTTCGCGCCCTTGCTGATCAGCTCGGCATTTTCGGCGTCGTAGTCCAGCCGCCCCTGCGTGATCGGGCAGACAAGCGCTTCGAGCATGTGGCGGTCGAATTCGGTAGCTTTGGTCATTGCATGAAGTCCTCTGCGTCGCCGCCATGCAGATCGAACTCGATCAGGGTGACGAGGGTTTCTCGGCGGGTGCTGAGCGAAGGGGCTTCGAGCAGGGCCTGTTTGTCCTCGGTCGCGAAATCGAGCATCATCGAGAGTGAATTGACGAGCAGCTCGTCATCGGCGTCCTTGAGGGTTTCCCAATCGGTGCTCAGTCCCTTGTTGTCAAAATAGCGGCTGAGCAGTGAGAGAAAGGCGGAGCGGTCGAATGCGGGGTCCCGGTCTTCCGGGCCGTAGTCGCGGTCGAAACCCTCCCAGCTCACGTCGCAGCGGCGATAGGGCGTGAACCCCTCGACCTCGCGTTGAACGCGAAACCGCGAGCGGCCTGTCAGCGTGACCATGTAGCGGCCGTCCTCGGTTTCGGCAAACTGCGTGATCCGACCGGCACAGCCGATGGACATGAGCCCCGCTTCGTCGCCGCTGGGGCCGCCGTTGGGCTGGATCATCCCGATGAGGCGGTGATCTGTCTTGAGCGCATCATCAAGCATTTGCAGATAGCGCGGCTCGAAGATGTGCAGCGGCAGGTTGGAGCGCGGCAGAAGCAAGGCCCCCGGCAGGGGAAAGATCGGGATCGTATCGGGCAGATCGGGCTTGCTCATGCCATTCGGCCCTTCACATCAGTATCATGGAGCCGAGCCGGCGGCGCCCGCTCAGGGCAACCGGATCCTGCGGGGGCAGCGCCTCGAAGATTGTCAGAAGCTGGGTCTTGGCAGCGCCGTCGTTCCATTCGCGATCGCGGCGGAAAAGCTCGAGAAGCTGGTTGACGGCTTCTTCGGTGTTGCCGGAGGCGTTGAGCGCATTGGCATAATCGTAGCGCGCCTGGTGGTCATCCGGGTTGGCTTCGACGGCGGCTTCGAGCTCGGCGACGGGCCCGGCGCTTTCGGCCTGCCTGGCCAGCTCGAGTTGGGCGCGGGCGGCTTCGAGTTCCGGTGTTTCGGTAATTTCGGCGGGGGCGCCGTTGAGCGTGGCTTCCGCGCCGGAGAGATCGCCAGAGGCGATATAGCTGCGCACGAGGCCGCCGTAGGCGGCGGCGTGGTTCGGCTCTTCCTGCAGGATCGCGGCGAAAGTCTGGGCGGCGTCTGTCGCGGCGCCTTCGGCAAGCATTTCTTCCGCGGCCGCGACGGCATCATCGAGACCGCCCGAAGTATCCCCGCCCGCGGATTCGACTGCGCGCTTGATGAAGGCTTCCACTTCGGAGGCCGGCACCGCGCCTTGGAACATGTCGATGGGCTGGCCCTTCACGAAGGCGACCACGGTGGGGATCGACTGTATCGGGAGGCCCTGCTGCGCGAGCATCTGGGCGAGTCGCTGGTTCTGATCGACGTCGATCTTGGCCATCTTCACGGCGCCCTTGGCTTTCTTGACATGGTCTTCGAGCATCGGGCCGAGGGTCTTGCAGGGGCCGCACCAGGGCGCCCAGAAATCAACGATGACGGGGGTTTCCTGAGAGCCTTCGATCACGGCCTGCATGAAGTTCTCTTCGGTGACGTCGAAGACCAGATCGGCGCCGCCTGTGTTCTGGGTAAGATCAATTTCCATCGGGCGTTCCTTGGATAAGCACTGTGTTGCCCTCTAGATGAGGGATGAAGCGCGGGCTTGCAAGGGGTCGCCCTCGTCCGCCCTTATGGGCGGTCTCGATTCAAAGATCGAATGTCGCGAAAACGGGGGCGTGGTCGGAGGGCTTTTCCCAGCCGCGGGCGGCGCGGAGGATGCGCGAGCTGTGGCCCGCGTTCGAAATGTCTGGTGTGGCCCAGACATGATCGAGGCGGCGGCCTTTGTCGGCCTCGTCCCAGTCGCGGGCGCGGTAGGACCACCAGCTGTAGAGATCGCCTTCGGGGATGTCCTGGCGCGTGATGTCGACCCACTTGCCTGATTCCTGCGTTTCGGCGAGGTGTTCGACTTCGATGGGCGTGTGCGAGACGACCTTGAGAAGTTTCTTGTGATCCCAGACATCATCTTCTCGTGGAGCGATATTCAGATCACCGACGAGGACCGACTTTTCGGGAGGTTCGGCGCGGAAGGCATCGCGCATCTGGGTGAGGTAGTCGAGCTTCTGGCCGAATTTCTCGTTGATCTCGCGGTCGGGTTTGTCGCCGCCTGCGGGGACGTAGAAGTTCTGGATGGTCACACCGTTCTCGAGCTTGCCCGCGATGTGGCGAGCATGGCCGAGCTGCGCGTAATCTGCGGCGCCGGCCTCGACCATGGGAATTTTCGACAGGATCGCAACGCCGTTGTAGCCCTTCTGCCCGCGGGCGACCATGTGGGTGTAGCCGAGCGCCTTGAAGCCCTCCATGGGTATCTTCTCGACAGGGCTTTTGCACTCTTGGAGGCAGAGCACGTCGGGGGCTTCTTCCCTCAGAAGCTTCAGAACGATGGGTTCGCGCAGGCGCACCGAGTTGATGTTCCATGTGGCGAGGGTGAAAGGCATGGGCGGCTCCTGATCCGGGTCAGACAGACGATGCCCTTGCGGGCCCGGCAATTGCAATGGGGCCGAGGGAATTTTGCGAAAATTCCGGCTTGCCGCGAAGGGCACGCGTGCAGCCGCGAGGCTGAGTGACAGCATGCAGATCATGTGGCACCTTGGCCTGGAAGCTGCGTCTCTTCGCTTTGCTGTCAGTCGAAACGCAACCTGAAGAAGAGCCGCTCGCCCGTCAGAAGAGGTCAACCGTGGAATTTCTGTCTCATGCGCACCCCGAGCGCCCGCATTACATCGATCGCAGCAACTGGCTCAGGGCAGCCGTCCTGGGCGCCAATGACGGCATCGTCTCGATCTCGGCGCTCATTGTCGGCGTGGCCGCGGCGGAGCCGTCACCGTCGGCTGTCTTCCTCGCGGGGTTTGCGGGGCTGTCGGCGGGAGCGATGTCGATGGCGGCGGGAGAGTATGTCTCGGTGTCCTCGCAATCCGACGTGGAACGCGCCGATATCGAGCGCGAGAAGGAAGCGCTGAGCGAAAATCCGGAGCGAGAGGTGGAAGAGCTGGAAGCGATATACCGCGCGCGGGGGCTGAGCGATGACACAGCGCGCAGCGTGGCCGAAGAGCTATCGGAGCATGATGCGCTGGGTGCGCATGTGCGCGACGAGCTCGGCATTTCGGGGGCGCTCTCCGCCAAGCCCCTGCAGGCTGCGCTGGCCTCGGGGGCGACATTCACTGTGGCCGGGGCCGTGCCGATGCTCGCGGCGATCCTGGCACCTGCCGGGGCGATAATTCCCTTGGTGCTGTTCGTTACACTGTTGGCATTGGCCGCGCTCGGGGCGCTGGGTGCCTGGGTGGGCGGTGCGCCCTTGCGACCGGCCATTCTGCGCGTGTTGTTCTGGGGTGTGATGGCCATGGCCGTGAGCGCTGCTGTCGGCAAACTCGCTGGCGTCGTTGTGTGATGCAAAAAAAAGGCCGAGCACGAAGCTCGGCCGGAGTCCAACAGGGAGGTACATGTGATAACCCGCACATGCGACGGGATGGAAAAGGTATACTGGAAATCAGTGTATACCATTTTGACCCAGATCAAGGTTTCCGATTTTTGTTAAGTTGTGAAGCGTTGCCTTTTGAGCACGTATGGGTTGTTTTCAGGAGACCAGGCGATAGCCACCCGACTCCGTGACAAGCAGCCGGGCGTTGGACGGATCACTCTCGATCTTCTGGCGCAGGCGGTAGATATGGGTCTCCAGAGTGTGGGTCGTCACGCCGGCATTATAGCCCCAGACCTCATGCAGGAGAACGT
This sequence comes from Lentibacter sp., assembly GCA_041686165.1. Classification (GTDB taxonomy): domain Bacteria; phylum Pseudomonadota; class Alphaproteobacteria; order Rhodobacterales; family Rhodobacteraceae; genus Lentibacter. The sequence goes on along the minus strand of JAWLEL010000116.1, from coordinate 2,895 downwards.
CGCGGGGGACCACGCCGTCTGTCGAGCGATAGAGATACTTGAGGATGTTCGTCTCTTTCTCGGTCAGGCGGATCTTCTTTTCGTCCTCGGTGATCAGCATCTTCATCGCCGGTTTGAACGTATACGGACCGAGGGTGAAAACCGCATCTTCGCTTTGCTCGTGCTGGCGGAGCTGGGCGCGGATGCGGGCGAGGAGGACGGGGAACTTGAAGGGTTTGGTCACGTAATCGTTCGCACCGGCATCGAGGCCGAGGATCGTATCGGAATCGCTGTCATGGCCGGTCAGCATGAGCACGGGGGCCTTGACGCCCTGCTTGCGCATCAGGCGGCAAAGCTCGCGGCCGTCGGTATCGGGCAGGCCGACATCGAGGATGATCAGATCGAAGAGACTCTCCTTGACCTTCTGCATGGCTTCGGCGCCGGTTGCGGCTTCGAAGACATCGAAGTCCTCTGTCATCACGAGTTGTTCACTGAGCGCCTCGCGCAGATCGTCCTCGTCGTCGACGAGCAGAATCTTCTTGAGCTGAGCCATTGGGGCCTCCCTTCGATATAAGTCACGATTGCGTGTCACGACGTGTAGAATGGCATTTGGGTCTCAGTTCCAGGAACGCAAGAAATGCTGCAAGAGTTTCACGCGCTCGTGTATCGGAGCGGTCTTTTGTTTCAGGGCTGAAATCTTTGCAGGTGGCAGGAGAGAGCTTCCCGTTCCCAACCAAAAGCAATATGAAGAGCGCATGACCTTGGGACCGGACATAGAAGAGCTGCTGGCGCGGGCGCGGGCCGATTTGCGGATCGGTGTGCCGGTCGTGCTGGCGGGAGATGACGGGCGCGGTGCCGTGGTGCTGGCGACGGAGACGCTGAGCGGGGAACGTCTTGCGGCACTGCGCGCGCTTGATGTGCCGCTCGACCTTGCCGTGACGGCGCGACGAGCCGAAACGCTGAAGGCGCGCGCCTATGACGACGATCTGGCGCGCGTGCGCCTGCCCGAGGAGGCGAATGCATCCTGGGTTGCCGCCGTGGCAGACCCGAAGGATGATCTCAGCAAACCCATGAAGGGCCCGCTCTTCACCCAGCGCGAGGGTGATGCGGGGCTGCATCGGCTGGCGTTGAGACTCGCCAAGGCGGCGCGGCTGTTGCCGGCGGCCCTTGTCGCCGAGGTGGATGCGCCGGAGGCGCTGGCGCGCGCTGAGGGGCTGACACTGATCGACGCGCGCGCGGCGCGGGCGGCGATGGAGATCGGCGCGGAACTGGCGGCGGTGGTGCAGGCGCGGGTGCCGATCGAAGTGGCTGAGAACACGCGATTGCACGTATTCCGCCCCGAGGACGGGAGCGAGGAGCATTACGCCATCGAGATCGGCCAGCCGCCGCGCGACACCCCCGTGCTGACGCGGCTGCATTCGGCCTGTTTCACGGGTGATCTGATGGGCTCGCTCAAATGCGATTGCGGCCCGCAGCTCAAGGCCGCGCTGGCGCAGATGGGCTCTGAAGGCGCCGGTGTTCTTCTCTATCTCAACCAGGAGGGGCGCGGTATCGGGCTGGCCAACAAGATGCGGGCCTATTCCTTGCAGGACCAGGGATTCGACACGGTGGAGGCCAACCACAGGCTCGGCTTCGAGGACGACGAGCGGGATTTTCGCGTGGGGTCCTCGATCCTGAAAGAAATGGGTTTCGGCGCGATCCGGCTGATGACGAACAACCCTGCGAAGATCGAGATGATGGAGAAGATGGGCCTCGACGTGACGGAGCGGGTACCGCTGATCGTGGGCGAGAACGCGCACAACCGCGCCTATCTCAAGGTGAAGGCGCGCAAATCGCGGCATATGCTTTGAGCCCTGACGACCTCGTGCTGACACGGCAAGGGCTGCGCTTCATGGGGCGGTGCTTTCCATGCAGCATCGGAAAAGGCGGCATTCAGGCAGACAAGCGAGAGGGTGACGGGGCGACGCCTGCGGGCGTTCACCGACTCGTCGGGATGTTCTACCGGCCTGACCGGCTGGGCAGGCCGAGGCGCTGGGCAGACCCCATCGGGCCGCGCGATCTGTGGTCGGACGAGAGCGGGGATGCGGCTTACAACAGCCTCGTGCGCGCGCCTTACGCGGGCAGCCACGAGCGGATGCGGCGTGCTGATCCGCTCTACGACCTCGTGCTGGTGACGGACTGGAACTATCCGCAGGCCCAGGCAGGCCGGGGATCGGCTATCTTCCTGCACCAGTGGCGCAGGCCGGGGTATCCGACGGACGGGTGCATCGCGCTCGCCCGTGCGGACCTGCACTGGATCGCGGCGCGGGTGGGCCTCGGGGCGCGGCTGATCGTGGCGGCGCGCTGAAGCGGTTTCGAATTTGGCTTCGCCAAATCCGATCAGGTGGGGGGACCAGTCCCCCCACACCCCCCTGGGATATTTTTAGCAAGAAGAAGGGCGGGGCGGTTTCGCGGATCAGTAGGCGCGTTCGCCGAAGATGGCCGAGCCGACGCGGATATGCGTGGCGCCGAGGGCGATGGCGCGTTCGAAATCGCCGCTCATGCCCATGGAAAGGCCCGTGAGATCATTGCGGGCGGCGATCCTGGCCAGCAGGGCGAAGTGAAGTGAGGGCTCTTCCTCGACGGGGGGGATGCACATCAGGCCCGAGAGCGGCAGGCCGAGCGCGCGGGTCTCGGCGATGAAGGCGTCGGCCTCGGCGGGCAGGACGCCTGCCTTCTGCTCTTCCTCGCCGGTGTTGACCTGGATGAAAAGCTCGGGGCAAGAGCCTTGCTCATCCGCAAGGCGGGCGAGTGTCTTGGCGAGCTTGGGGCGGTCCAGCGTGTGAATCGCGTCGAAGAGCTCCATGGCCTGGCGGGCCTTGTTGGTCTGCAAGGGGCCGATGAGATGCACTTTCGTGTCGGGGAATTGCTCGCGGA
>JAWLEL010000115.1:0-7142 GCA_041686165.1 Lentibacter sp. | reverse complement strand
GCTGTCAGTATATGTAAGGACTTTTGCTGGTATCTTCTCACGATCGCCACAAAAGCTCACATATCAACGCTCTAGAAAGGTGAAATGGCGGAGACGAAGGGATTCGAACCCTCGAGACCCTTCCGGGCCTACTCCCTTAGCAGGGGAGCGCCTTCGACCACTCGGCCACGTCTCCGCTGACCCGTTTAGCGATACGGGCCAGCAGGGACAAGTGAGAATTTGGGCGGATACGGTAAAATCAGGACGCGGCGCAGTCCGTCTTCAGACGCGCGACCATCCCGGCCGGGTCGGTCGCGATCAGAGCAAGGAGTTTGCGCGCGGGGCCACCCGGTGTGCGAATACCGCGCTCCCAGGCGCTGTAGCCGTAATCGCCCATCCCCATCAGCCCCGCCATCTCCTCGCGGCTCAGGCCGGTTTTCTCGCGCACCTGTCGCGGATCGGGCGCTTGTGTTTCGCCGGGTTCCGCTGCATCTGCCACGGCTTCGCCCGAAAGGGGGGATTTGAGTGTCTCGTTCATTTTGCACCTGCTCTGTTATGGGCCATGTTCTGCGAACGGCGTCCTTCTTCATGCGCGGCACATCTGCGGGCAGAACATCCGGTCAAAAAGTCTTGGAAAAGAGCCGGAATCCGCATGGGCGATCATGTGAATAACTCACACAATGCCGACAGACGCGCGATTTAAGGCATGACTCTCATGTGGAAAGCGTAACGCGCCTTGGGCTCCGGCGCAAATCGACCCCCTGACCCGCGTTGCACAGATGCGACAGGTTTGCCTGCGCCCTTTTCGACCTGCGCCCTTTTCAAGTCGCTGGGCGGGCATGCGTTTTCAGGTGTTGAACAGAAAGTGCAGCACGTCACCGTCCTTGACGATGTATCCCTTGCCCTCGGCGCGCATCTTGCCCGCTTCCTTGGCGCCCTGCTCGCCGCCGCAGGCCACGTAATCGTCATAGGCGATCGTCTCCGCCCGGATGAAGCCTTTCTCGAAATCCCCGTGAATGACTCCCGCCGCTTTCGGCGCCGAAGTGCCTTGCTTGATGGTCCAGGCGCGCGCTTCCTTGGGGCCGCATGTGAAATAGGTCTCCAGATGCAGAAGGTCGTACCCTGCGCGAATGAGCCGGTCGAGCCCCGCCTCTTCAAGGCCCATCTCCTCAAGGAACATCTCCGCCTCGCCTGTGTCGAGCTGGCTGATCTCCTCCTCGATCTGCGCAGAGATGATGACAGTGCCCGCCCCCTGCGCCGCCGCCATCTCGGCCACGGCCTGCGCATGTGCGTTGCCATCCGCGGCGCTGGCTTCATCCACGTTGCAGACATAGAGGGTTTTCTTGCTGGTCAGCAGTTGCAGCCCCTGCCAGGCTTTCGCATCATCCTCGGCCACCTCGACGAGCCGCGCCGGCTTGCCTTCTTCCAGCATCGCCTGCGCCTCGGAAAGAAGGCGGTCCTGCTGCTGGGCTTCCTTGTCATTGCCCTTGAGCTTGCGCACCAGCCCCGCGCGCCGCTTCTCGATGCTTTCAAGGTCGGCCAGCATCAGCTCGGTCTCGATCACCTCGGCATCCTCGACAGGATTCACCCGGCCGTCCACGTGTGTCACATCGCTGTCCTCGAAACAGCGCAGGACATGGGCGATGGCATCGACCTCGCGGATATTGGCGAGGAACTGGTTGCCGAGCCCCTCGCCCTTGCTCGCGCCCTTCACCAGCCCCGCGATGTCCACGAAGGTCATTCGCGCCGGTATGATCGCTTTCGATCCGGCGATCTCGGCCAGCTTGTAAAGCCGTGCGTCCGGCACGTTCACCTCGCCAACGTTCGGCTCGATCGTGCAGAAGGGGAAATTCGCCGCCTGCGCGGCCGCGGTTTTCGTCAGCGCATTGAACAGCGTGGATTTGCCCACATTCGGCATCCCCACGATTCCCATCTTGAAGCCCATGGCCCAACTCCCGATACAGTCTTGCGCGCCTCTTACGCGCTTGCCCCACCGGCTGCAATAGCATGGCCCGAGCACTTTCTTCTTGCTCAAAATATCCCTGCCCCTCGCAAGTCACCTGGCCGAACGCCGTCAGCCTCGCGATGGCTCGGCTATCCAATGCGGGGGAGCGCGAGGGGGCAACGCCCCCTCGCTCGGTCGGATCTGGCGAAGCCAGATTCGAAACCCTCTCTATTGATTTCCCCCGTGCTTTTCGGCACACCGCGACGAGCCAACAAAAGGACGCGCCCCATGACCCGCATCGACGCCAAATTCGCCGACCTCGCCGCACAAGGGCAAAAAGCCTTTGTCGCCTATATCATGGCCGGTGATCCCGACGAAAAGACGGCGCTCGAAGTGATGAAAGGTCTGCCCGGCGCGGGCGTCGACATCATCGAACTGGGATTGCCCTTCACCGACCCGATGGCAGACGGGCCGACGATCCAGCGCGCCGGGCAGCGGGCGCTGGAAGCCGGCATGACGCTCAAGAAGACCCTCGCCATGGCCACCGAGTTCCGCAAACAGGACGACACCACGCCCATCGTGCTCATGGGCTATTACAACCCGATCTATTCGCATGGCGTGGAGGCCTTTCTCGTGGATGCGAAGGAGGCGGGCATCGACGGGCTGATCATCGTCGACCTGCCGCCCGAAGAGGATAGCGAGCTGTGCATCCCCGCGCAGGCCGCCGGGCTCAACTTCATCCGCCTCGCCACGCCGACGACCGACGACGCCCGCCTGCCCAAAGTGCTGCAGAACACCTCCGGCTTCGTCTACTACGTCTCGATCACCGGGATCACCGGCTCCGCCGAAGCGCAATCGGTCGATGTCGCCCCCGAAGTTGCGCGCATCAAGTCGCAGACGGAGCTTCCCGTCATCGTCGGCTTCGGGATCAAGACGCCCGAACACTCCGAGGCGATCGCCTCGGTCGCCGACGGGGCGGTTGTCGGCTCGGCCATCGTCGAACGGATCGGGCGCGGCGAGTCGAGCGCGGATGTGCTGTCTTTCGTCGCCTCGCTCGCACAGGGAGCGCATCGCGCCTGAGGTGCCGGGGTGCCCGGCAGAAGCCGAAGCCGGGCCTCCGGGCGGCACCTGTTTGCGCAGTTGCCCTTGCCGGGCGGGATTGGTAATCTTTCTTAACCAATTTTCCCGGAGCCTTCCGCCATGCCTGTCATCACCAATATCGAAGACCTCAAACGCCTGCATCGCCGACGCGCGCCGCGCATGTTCTACGACTATTGCGAGAGCGGCAGCTGGACGGAACAGACCTTTCGCGAGAACAGCTCCGATTTCGACAAGCTCTACCTGCGCCAGCGCGTTGCCATCGACATGTCGGGGCGCTCCACGGCCACGCAGATGATCGGGCAGGACGTGTCGATGCCCGTGGCGCTTGCCCCTGTCGGGTTGACAGGCATGCAGCACGCCGACGGCGAGATCAAGGCGGCGCAGGCGGCGGAGAAATTCGGCGTGCCCTTCACCCTCTCGACCATGTCGATCTGCTCGATCGAGGACGTGGCCGAGAACACCGACAAGCCCTTCTGGATGCAGGTCTACACGCTGAAGGACGATGACTTCATGCAACGCCTCTTCGACCGCGCCAAGGAGGCCAAGTGTTCCGCCGCTGTCATCACGGTGGATCTTCAGCTTCTCGGCCAACGCCACCAGGACATCAAGAACGGCCTTTCCGCCCCGCCCAAGCTGACGGCCAGGTCGGTCGCGAACATGATGACCAAGGTGCGCTGGGGCCTCGGCATGCTGGGCACGAAACGGCGTTTCTTCGGCAATATCGTGGGCCATGCAAAGGGTGTGAAGGACGCAGGCTCGCTCTCGACGTGGACGGCCGAGGCCTTCGATGTCTCCCTCGACTGGGACCGCATCCGCGAATTCCGCAAGATGTGGGACGGTCCGCTCATCATCAAGGGAATCATGGATTCGCGCGACGCGCTGGAGGCGCTCAACGTGGGTGCCGACGCGATCATCGTGAGCAACCACGGCGGCCGCCAGCTCAACGGCGCGCTCTCGGCGATCCGCGCCCTGCCCGAGATACTCGACGCGGTGGGCGACAAGATCGAGGTTCACTTCGACAGCGGCATCCGCTCGGGCCAGGACGTGCTCAAGGCGATGGCACTCGGCGCAAAAGGCACCTACATCGGCCGCGCCTGGGTCTATGGTCTCGGCGCGATGGGTGAAGCGGGTGTGACGAGATCCCTGGAGGTGATCCACAAGGAGCTTGAAACCTCGATGGCGCTCTGCGGCAAGACCGATATCAAGGAGGTGGATCGCGACATCCTGATGATCCCGAAGGGCTTCGAAGGCGATTGGCAGACTTGATCCGGTTTCGGATTCGACTTCGTCGAATCCGACCGGTTGAGGGGGCGCTGCCCCCTCAAACTCCCCCGGGATATTTTCGGCAAGAAAAAAGGCCATGTTGACTGTGCATTACCCCCGCGCATAGCGTTTGCGAAAAGAAAGCCGCCGATGCAGATATTCTTCAAACAGAACCTGGCCCTGCTGGCCGTGCCCAAGACGGGGACGACGGCCTACGAGGCGGCCTTGCGCGGAGAGGCGGACATCGTCTTCAAGAAACGCCGCAAGCACATGTCGGCGGAGGTCTTCGACAAGACATGTGCGCCCTTCCTGCGCCGGGCCTACAGGCTCACGCCAGAGCGCGTCGCCATCATGCGCGAACCGCTCGACCATCTGAGCAGCTGGTACAGGTACCGCACCCGCCCGGCGCTCGCGGGCAGCCGCAAATCCACCGCGGGCATGAGCTTCGATGCATTCGTGCGCGATGCCATCCAGAGCCCGGCGCCGCCCCATGCCAATGTCGGCACGCAATGGCGCTTCCTGACGCTGAAGGATGGGAGCGTGCCGCTGCATCATGTCTTCGCCTACGAGGCGCAGGCCGCTTTCCTCGGCTTCCTGCAAGAGCGTTTCGGCAAGGCCCTGGAGTTGCCCGAGGTCAATGTCTCGCCAGCGGTTGATACCCGGATTTCGCCCGAAACACGCGCCGCCTTCCGTGCGGCCCGCGCCGAGGATTATGCCCTCTACGCCCGGGTTATCAACGCCGGCGGGCATCTTCAGCTCGAATACGGCTGAAACGTCACATCCGCCCCTTGCCAAGCCCGCGCTTCTGGGCTATGCGCCAGCCTTCACGCGGGGATACAGCCTTGGAGGATCCCCGCCTTAGCTTAGGAGAAAACACATGGCTGGACAGATCCCAGATCTTCACGCCGAGGCACGGACGGGGACAGGCAAGGGCGCCGCTCGTCAAGCACGCCGCGATGGCAAGGTGCCCGGTATCGTTTACGGTGGCGACACGGACCCGCTTCCCATTCAGATTCCCTTCAACGAGCTGCTCAAGCGCCTGCATCACGGCCGCTTCCTGTCGACGCTCTTCAATCTGAAGGTCGAAGGCGAGGACGACGTGCGCGTCATCTGCCGGAACGTCCAGCGTGACGTGGTCAAAGACCTGCCGACGCATCTCGACCTGCTGCGCCTGCGCCGCACGTCGAAGATCAACCTCTTCATCCCCGTCAACTTCATCAATGAAGAAGACGCCCCCTTCACTCGCCAGGGCGGCTTCCTGTCGGTCGTGCGCCCGGAGATCGAGCTGCGCGTGACGGCCGGTGACATCCCCGAAGAAATCACCATTGATCTGGCTGGCCTCGAAATCGGCGATGGCATCAACATCTCCGATGTCACACTGCCAGAGGGTGCCAAGCCCACGATCGACCGTGACTTCGTGATCGCCAACATCGCCGCGCCGACAGCCCTGGCCGCCGACGACGAGGACGAAGGCGAAGATGTCGCGCCCGACGAGGTCGAAACCATCGAGCAGGGCGGCGATGCCGCGGACGCAAGCGAAGCGTAAGCACTGCCCCTGTCATGACAATCGCGAAAGCCCGCCCCCGTGGCGGGCTTTTTGCTGTCTCGAAACGCGTCAGACCCGGCGCATGCACAAAAGCGTGCCGGTTGAGGCACCCGGATCATAGGCCATGCCCGAACGGCTCAGGCAATCGACGATGTCCTTCATCACGGCGCGGCTCTCGTATTGCTTGGGATGCAGCTCCATCACGACCGTCTTCACGAAGCCGGGCCATGCGCGCGTGAACAGGTGCTGCTCCGCGCCCTCGATATCCATGATGACCATCTGGGGTCGAACCTCCTCGAGCAAGACGTCGATCCTGACCGCCGGCACCTCCACAAGCCCCTCGGCGCGGCTCTTCATATCCGCGATGCGCGAGGCCCAGAACTGCCTTGCGCGGGCGAAGCTGAGCGTGTCTCCCTCGTAGTCCGTGCCGACGACGGCACCATGCCTGAGCGTGATCTGCGCGCCGTCATTGCGGTCGAAATTGGCGCGAATGGTGGGGAGCATATCGGGGTTGGCCTCCACGGAGGTGACCTGCGTACCGCCCGTGATCCGCGCCGCCAGCGCACCGATATAGCCCAGCCCGGCGCCAAGCTCCAGAACGCGCTGGCCCGGGCGCAGCCGCATCGAGACCGCGCGCGCCTCGGAGCCTTCATACTGCCCGCTTTCCAGCTTTGTCCTGATCTTGCTCGTCAGCTCCGCTTCGGGGCAGCCAAGGCGCACTCCGCCGATCTCGAACTCTTCCAACGCGCGCTCCTGCCTCTTTTGTTGAATCTTAGCCGCACGCCCCTTAAACCACAATTGAAAGCGTTCAGAATTGTATGTGAGGCAAGATAACACCTCTGAACGCGCAAGAGGTATCAGCGTCGCGCGCGCTTCGAGAAAAGCTGTATCCAGGTTTTCTCGAAACGCTTTAAACTGCAAGGACCCGGCCCATGCAACTCTTCGTCGGCCTCGGAAACCCCGGCCCCAAATATGCCCGCAACAGGCACAATATCGGCTTCATGGCCCTTGACGAGATCGCCTCGCACAACGGGTTCGGACCATGGAAGTCCCGCTTCCAGGGGGTGGCCTGCGAGGGCCGCTTCGGCTCGGACAAGGTTCTGCTGCTCAAGCCCGAAACCTTCATGAACCTTTCGGGCAATGCGGTGAACGAGGCGATGCGCTTCTACAAGCTCGCACCTTCCGACGTGACCGTCTTTCATGACGAGTTGGACCTTGCCCCCGGCAAGGTGAAAGTGAAACAGGGCGGCGGCCATGCCGGCCACAACGGGCTGCGTTCGATCCATGCCCATCTCGGCCCCGATTACC
>JAWLEL010000114.1:0-7182 GCA_041686165.1 Lentibacter sp. | reverse complement strand
CGAAACGGCCTCGGCATCGATCACCAGGTTCCGGCTTTCCCGGGGCTGGCTCGTCGGGCGCTGCCTGCCGCGCGCCTGCATGCGCCGCCAGCCGGGAGAATTATACACATTCGCCTCGCTCGCCGTGTCCTCGAGCGACGAGCGCATCCCGCTCGCACCATACCCGCCCCCGTAAAGCCCCGGCGGCGTGAGCACCTCGACGTGATCCTCCGGCAGCTCGTCGATGAAGCGGCTCGGCATCTGGCTTTGCCACTGGCCGTAAACACGTCTGTTTCCGGCAAAGGAAATCGTGCTGACTTCCTCGGCCCGCGTGATGCCGACATAGGCCAGCCGCCGCTCTTCCTCGAGCCCCTTGATCCCGCTTTCGTCCATCGAGCGCTGCGAGGGGAAAAGCCCGTCCTCCCAGCCCGGCAGGAAGACCACCGGAAACTCCAGCCCCTTGGCCGCGTGCAGCGTCATGATGCTGACCTTCTGCTCGGCATCCTCGCTTTCGTTGTCCATGATGAGACTGACATGTTCGAGAAACCCTTGCAGGTTCTCGAACTGCTCGAGCGCTTTCACCAATTCCTTGAGGTTCTCGAGCCGCCCCGGCGCCTCGGGCGTCTTGTCGTTCTGCCACATCTCCGTGTAGCCGCTCTCGTCGAGGATCATCTCGGCCAGCTCGACATGGGTCACGTCTGGTGACGCGTCGAGGCGCTGCCAGCGCTGGAGATTGTCGAGAAAGCGCTGAAGCTCCCCCGCGCCCTTGCCCGTCAGGCCCTTGGCGTCGAGCAGCATCTGCGCACCCTCGTGCAGCGGCAGGAAATTGCGGCGCGCCTCGACCTGGATCTTCTGCTGCGCCTTGTCGCCCAGCCCGCGCTTGGGCGTGTTCACCACCCGCTCGAAAGCCAGATCGTCCTCGGGGCTGACGACGAGCCGGAAATAGGCCATCGCGTCGCGAATCTCGAGCCGCTCGTAAAAGCGCGGCCCGCCGATGACGCGATAGGGCATGCCGATGGTCAGAAAGCGGTCCTCGAAGGCGCGCATCTGGTGGGAGGCACGCACGAGAATCGCCATCTCGTCGAGGCCGTAGGGCCGCATGCCGCGTGTCCCGCGCTGCATCGATTCGATCTCCTCACCGATCCAGCGCGCTTCCTCCTCACCGTCCCAATGGCCGATAAGGCGGACCTTCTCGCCCTCCTCGGCCTCGGTCCAGAGCTCCTTGCCCAGCCGGCTCTCATTGCCCTGGATCACACCGCTGGCCGCTTTCAGGATATGCGGCGTCGAGCGGTAATTCTGCTCCAGCCGGATCACCTCCGCGCCCGGAAAATCCTTCTCGAAGCGCAGGATGTTGCCGACTTCCGCGCCGCGCCAGCCGTAGATCGACTGGTCGTCATCGCCGACACAGCAAATGTTCTTGTGCCCGCCCGCGAGCAGCCTCAGCCAGAGATACTGCGCCACGTTCGTGTCCTGATACTCGTCCACCAGCACGTATTTGAACCAGCGCTGGTATTGCGCCAGCACATCGTCGTGTTTCTGGAAAATGCCCACGACATGCAGGAGCAGATCGCCGAAATCGACGGCGTTCAGCTCCCTGAGCCGCGTCTGATACTGCGCATAGAGCGCCGGGCCCTTCCCGTCATAGGCGCTCGCTTCGGCGGCTGGCAGGTTGTCCGGCGTCCAGGCGCGGTTCTTCCAGCCGTCGATGATGCTGGCGAGCATCCGCGCGGGCCAGCGCTTGTCGTCAATGCCGGCGGCCTGCACGAGCTGCTTGAGCAGCCTCAGCTGATCGTCCGTATCGAGAATGGTGAAATTGGACTTGAGGCCGACAAGCTCTGCGTGGCGGCGCAGGAGCTTCACGCAGATCGAGTGAAACGTGCCCATCCAGGGCATGCCCTCCACGTCACGCCGGAGCATCCGGGCCACGCGTTGCTTCATCTCGCGCGCCGCCTTGTTGGTGAAGGTGACGGCGAGGATTTCATTCGGCTGTGCCCGCCCCGTGCCCAGCAGATGCACGATACGCGTGGTCAGAGCCTTGGTCTTTCCCGTTCCGGCCCCCGCCAGCATGAGCACCGGACCATCCAGCGTCTCCACGGCCTTGCGCTGCTCGGCGTTGAGGTCATCGAGATACGGCGCAGGCCGCGCCGCCATGGCTTTTTCGGAAAGCGAAGTCACATCTCACCCGTTGTCGTCTATGCGCCTCCTTACCTAACGGATTTCAGCCCCGTGTCAAAGCGGTGTTCGCCTTGTGTTCCGACCCTGGGTGAATTTCCCCAAAAGCCCCGTCCTGAACGGCGCCGGGCCGCGTGCACCGCTTTGGTCCTCGAGAAGCTTATGGACAATTCGCACCAAGAGTCTTTTGATCGGGCTCATGACGCTTCATGCCCGCTACCCGTCTGTCGAGGATTTGCGCCGCCGAGCCCGCGCGCGCATTCCGAAGTTCGTCTTCGAGTATCTCGACAGCGGCACCGGCACCGAAGCCACCACCGCACGCAACGAGACAATGCTTGACGACCTGCGCTTCCTGCCGTCCATCCTGCATGGTCCGCAGACGCCCGATATCAGCACGACATTGCTCGGAACGACTTTCCCCCGGCCGTTCGGCATCGCGCCCGTGGGCATGTCAGGCCTCGTCTGGCCTGATGCCGAACGGCATCTCGCGCGCGAGGCGGCAAGGGCGGGCCTGCCCTATTGCCTTTCGACGGTCGCCAGCCAGACGCCCGAACACGTCGCGCCCGTCATCGGCGAAAATGCCTGGTTTCAGCTCTATGCGCCGAAGGACGAAGGCATCCTCAAGGACATGGTCGCGCGGGTGAAGGCCGCCGGCTTCGAGGCGATGGTGCTCACGGTTGATGTTCCTGTCGCCTCGCGCCGCGAGCGGCAAGTGCGCTCCGGGCTCACGCAGCCGCCGCGCTTCACCCCGCGCCTCATGTGGCAAACGGCCCGCCGTCCGGCCTGGGCGCTCGGCATGGCGCGCACAGGTGCGCCGCGCATGCGCTTTCTCGAAAGCTACATGCAGGACAATCGCAACCTGCCGCCCACAGAGCATATCGGCTACCTGCTGCGCACCTCGCCGGACCTTTCCTACCTGCGACGCCTGCGCGATGCCTGGGATGGCAAGCTCATCCTCAAGGGCGTGCTCGACCCCGAGCAGATCCTTGGAGTTGAGGCCGAAGGCGTCGATGCGCTCTGGGTGTCGAACCACGCCGGCCGCCAGTTCGATGCGGCCCCTTCGAGCATCGAGATGCTCCCGGCCCTCCGGGCGGCATCCGACCTTCCCATCATCTTCGACAGCGGCGTGCGCGGCGGGCTCGATATCCTCCGCGCACTCGCGCTCGGCGCGGATTTCGTCATGCTGGGGCGCGCCTGGCATTTCGCCCTGGCGGCGCTCGGAGCACAGGGACCGGCGCATCTGACAGAGGTTCTGCAAAAGGACATGGAGGCCAACATGGGACAGATCGGCGCGGCGAAGCTGGATGACGTGAGCGCCCGACTCATTCTGCCTGAGTGGGCGCGCACCTAGAGGCGAAAGCCCGGCACGCGGCACCTCGCGTCAAGCGCCGTGTCTCATCCAAGACAGCGAGCGCCGTTTTCCGAATGCCGTGAGGCACGCCGCAAAGAGTATTCTTCAGCGAGCGCCAGCGGGAAATTGGTAAAATAATGTTACCAACGCCCGGCAACTGCGTTATGACTGCGCGAAACTTGCGCGCCGCGACCGGTGACAGACAAAGATAGACAAAGACAGACTGCCAAAACGAGGGAAGAACCTGTGCCTGAATTCAAGAAAATCCTCATAGCCAACCGGGGCGAGATCGCCATCCGCATCATGCGCGCGGCCAACGAAATGGGCAAGAAGACGGTTGCGGTCTACGCCGAGGAGGACAAGCTCGGGCTGCATCGCTTCAAGGCCGACGAGGCCTATCGCATCGGCGAGGGCCTCGGGCCGGTCGCGGCCTATCTGAGCATCGAGGAGATCATTCGCGTCGCGAGGCTCTCGGGCGCGGATGCGATCCATCCGGGCTATGGCCTGCTGAGTGAAAATCCCGAGTTGGTGGATGCCTGCGTCGAGAACGGGATCACCTTCGTCGGCCCCAGGGCCGAAACCATGCGCGCCCTGGGCGACAAGGCCTCCGCGCGCCGCGTGGCCATAGAGGCTGGCGTGCCGGTCATTCCCGCCACGCAAGTCTTGGGCGATGACATGGACACGATCGCCCGCGAGGCCGAGGAGATCGGCTTCCCGCTCATGCTCAAGGCAAGCTGGGGCGGTGGCGGGCGCGGCATGCGGCCCATCCTGAACGCCGCCGAGCTGCCCGAGAAGGTCATGGAAGGGCGACGCGAAGCCGAGGCCGCCTTCGGCAATGGCGAGGGCTATCTCGAGAAGATGATCACCCGCGCGCGCCATGTCGAGGTGCAGATCCTCGGGGACAGGCATGGGCAGATCTACCATCTTTGGGAGCGCGACTGTTCGGTCCAGCGCCGCAACCAGAAAGTCGTGGAACGCGCCCCCGCGCCCTACCTGAGCCAGGCCCAGCGCGAAGAGCTCTGCGAACTCGGCCGCCGCATCTGCGCGCATGTGAACTACGAATGCGCCGGCACGGTCGAATTCCTGATGGATATGGAGACCGGCAAGTTCTACTTCATCGAGGTGAACCCCCGCGTCCAGGTCGAGCATACGGTGACCGAGGAAGTGACGGGCATCGACATCGTGCAGGCGCAGATCAAGATCGCCGAAGGCAAGACGCTGGCCGAGGCGACAGGCAAGGCCTCGCAGGACGACATTCACCTGAACGGCCACGCGCTGCAAACCCGGATCACCACCGAGGACCCGCAAAACAACTTCATCCCCGACTATGGCCGCATCACGGCCTATCGCTCCGCGACGGGCATGGGCATCCGTCTTGACGGCGGCACCGCCTATTCCGGCGGTGTCATCACCCGCTATTACGACTCGCTTCTGGTCAAGGTCACGGCGCACGCCCAGACCCCCGAAGCCGCCATCGCGCGGATGGATCGCGCCCTGCGCGAGTTTCGCATTCGCGGCGTGAGCACCAATATCGCCTTCGTGGAAAACCTGCTCAAGCACCCCACGTTCCTCAACAACGAATACACGACCACCTTCATCGACGAGACGCCCGAGCTCTTCACCTTCAAGAAGCGCCGTGACCGTGGCACCAAGGTGCTCACCTACATCGCCGACATCACGGTCAACGGCCATCCCGAGACAGCCGACCGCCCCGCGCCCGCGGCGGGCATCAAGGAGGCGCGCCCGCCGGCCCTGCGCGGCGAGACGCCGGCAAGCGGCACCCGCACGCTTCTGGAAGCCCAAGGCCCCAAGGCCGTGGCCGACTGGATGCTGGCGCAACAGCGGCTCCTGCTGACAGACACGACCATGCGCGACGGGCACCAATCGCTGCTGGCCACGCGGATGCGCTCGATCGACATGATCAAGGCCGCGCCGGCCTATGCGCACAACCTGCCGGAGCTCTTCTCCGTCGAGTGCTGGGGCGGCGCGACTTTCGACGTGGCCTACCGCTTCTTGCAGGAATGCCCCTGGCAGCGCCTGCGCGATTTGCGCGCCGCGCTGCCCAATGTCATGACACAAATGCTTTTGCGCGCCTCCAACGGTGTGGGCTATACCAACTACCCCGACAACGTGGTGCAGAGCTTCGTCGCCCAGGCGGCCAAATCGGGCGTCGATGTCTTCCGCGTCTTTGACAGCCTCAACTGGGTTGAGAACATGCGCGTCGCCATGGACGCCGTGCAAGAGAGCGGCAAGATCTGCGAAGGCACGATCTGCTACACTGGCGATATCCTTGACCCCGACCGCGCCAAATATGACCTGAAATACTATGTCGCCATGGCCAGGGAGCTGGAGGCAGCGGGCGCACATGTCCTGGGTCTCAAGGATATGGCAGGCCTGCTCAAGCCGGCATCCGCCACCGTGCTCATCAAGGCGCTCAAAGACGAGCTGACCATCCCTGTCCACTTCCACACCCATGACACGGCCGGGATTGCCTGCGCGTCCATCCTCGCCGCCGCCGATGCGGGCGTCGATGCCGCCGATTGCGCGATGGATGCCTTCTCGGGCAATACCAGCCAGGCCACAATGGGCACGCTCGTCTGCGCCCTGAGCGGTACCCCGCGTGACACGGGGATCGACGTGACAGCCGTGCGCGAAATCTCTGACTACTGGGAAAAGGTGCGCGGCCACTACGCCGCCTTTGAAACGGGCATGCAGGCGCCCTCCTCCGAGGTCTACCTGCACGAGATGCCGGGCGGCCAGTTCACCAACCTCAAGGCGCAGGCGGCGTCCCTCGGCCTTGAAGGCCGCTGGCCGGACGTGGCCCGCACCTATGCCGATGTGAACCAGATGTTCGGAGACATCGTCAAGGTCACGCCCAGTTCCAAGGTGGTGGGCGACATGGCGCTGATGATGGTGAGCCAGGGCCTCAGCCGCAATGATGTGGAAGACCCCGACAAGGACGTCTCCTTCCCGGATTCCGTCATCGACATGATGCGCGGCAACCTGGGCCAGCCGCCAGGCGGCTTCCCCGCGCCGCTCGTGAAGAAAGTGCTCAAAGGCGAAGCACCCGATACCTCGCGTCCGGGCGCGCACCTCGCGCCGGTGGATCTCGAGGCCACCCGCGCCCGCATCATCGAAGAACTCGAAGGGCTCGAAATAGACGACGAAGACCTCAACGGCTACCTGATGTATCCCAAGGTCTTCATGGATTACATGGGCCGCCACCGCCACTACGGACCGGTGCGGACCCTGCCGACACGGACGTTCTTTTACGGCATGGAGCCGGGCGAGGAGATCACCGCCGAGATCGATCCCGGCAAGACGCTGGAAATCCGCCTCCAAGCCCTCGGGGAGACCGATGAGAACGGCGAGGTGAAAGTCTTCTTTGAACTCAACGGCCAGCCGCGCACAATTCGCGTGCCCAACCGCCTCGTGAAGGCCAGCACGACCCAACGCCCCAAGGCCGAGGACGGCAATCCGAACCACGTCGGCGCGCCGATGCCGGGCGTCGTGGCCTCCGTCGCCGTCACCGCCGGGCAAAAGGTGAGCGATGGCGACATGCTGCTGACCATCGAGGCGATGAAGATGGAGACGGGCATTCACGCCGAACGCGATGCCACGGTGAAGGCCGTGCACGTCCAGCCCGGCGGGCAGATCGACGCGAAAGACCTGATGGTCGA
>JAWLEL010000113.1:0-7188 GCA_041686165.1 Lentibacter sp. | reverse complement strand
GCCTCGAAGGTGACGCGCGTGCTGTCGCCCTCGTCTTGCATCCCGACGATCGTGGCAACACCGTCGACATGGCCCGACACGATATGCCCGCCAAGCTCGTCCCCGACCTTGAGGGCGCGTTCGAGGTTGATCTTGCTGCCATTCTGCCAATCGCCGATATTTGTCTTGGCGACGCTTTCGGCGCTGATTTCCACGTCGAACCAGCCTTCGCCGAGAGCGATTCCCGTGAGGCACACGCCGTCGCAGGCGATCGAGGCGCCGATGTCGATCGTTGCGGTGTCATAGCGCGTGGCGATCCGCGCGCGCAGGTCGCCGCGCTGCTCGAGCTCGGTGATCTCGCCGATATCCGTGATGATGCCTGTGAACATGAAACCGCTCCGGTGTTTGCGCTTCACCGCATAGCGCGCGAGGGCGGCGGCTGCAAGAATGCGATCATTCCTCCGGCCATCCGGCGACGAATGGCCGCTCCCTGACTGCCGGGCGTGCCTGCCCCGCCTGCGTGGCTTTCGGACTCCCGGGCGATCATCCGGGCGCAGGCCCGTCCGCGCCGCGGCGCCCCGGGATCAGCCCGGGCGGAGAGGCACTCGCGCGCTCGAGCAGATCTTTTCCATTCTTCACGTGCCGCATGAGAAGCTGCTCGACCCTGGCTGACTTGACGATGATTTTCCGGACAGGCACCGGTCCGGGTTTGGCCGCCCAAAGCTCCGGGAACAGCTCGCTGATCTCGGCCTGTGCCTCCAATGGCAGGGCTTTCCTGGCTTGTGCGCCCACGAAAAGGCTCTCCGTCGGCGTGCCGTTCGAATAGACGATCTGGTGGTCGTCCAGCAGGATATGGAAATACTCGACGCCCCCCGGCGTATGCTCCATCACGTCGATTCCCTCGTGGTTCAACAGCTTCCTGGCGGCCACCAGAACATCCGCCGAGCCGAACATGCGACGCGCAATCCGCGAGCTGAGCATCACCCTGTGCTGCGGGGATACGACAAGGTCCCGGTCAGGCAGGCCCGGGGCAAGCGCGCCGGCCGCGATCCTGATCGGCCGCAAATGCGGCGCGCCGTCCAGCTCACCGGGTGTCAGCTTGCGCGATCCGACCCAACTGAGTGGCTGCGGCCCGTGGTCCAGGGTCAGGACCCTGTCCCCCGGCCGCAAATCCTCGATCGCGACCGGCCCGTCCGGCGTCTCGATCCGCGTGCCAGAGGCAAAACAGGGCGCGCTCGTCGTCAGGTTCACCAGGCCGACATCCGTGTTGCCCTCTTCATCCGCGACCGTGTAGGTGAAGGTGTTGGTGCCGAGGTCATCGTCGGGATCCGCGAGCACCATCCCGCTTTCCGTCAAGGTGATCTGCTCGCCTGTGGCCAGCGTCACCGTGTCTCCGACAAGCACCGGCTGGCCGTTGATTTCCGTGATGGTCAATGTGCTGCCGGTGGAGCTGACATCATTGGCAAGGAGATCGAACGCCTCCGTGCCACCAGACTGCACCTCGACATCGTCATCCCCCGCAACAAGCGCAGTCTGCACCGAATCTCCGGCGATCAGAAGGTTGCTGTCCAAAGCGCCGTCGCCGCCATCCGCGATACCGATGCTTATGGTGTTTTCCTCTCCCGGATTGACCGGAGCCTTGAGCGTCAGCGTAACGGTGAACCCGTCCATCTCGGTGTTGTATTGCTCTGCATCCGCAGGGTTGTCGACATAGAGGTTCTCGTTGCTCTGGTCGTTGATTTCGTCGATCGAGATCTGCCCGCTCCCGACCTGAAGCTCGGCGGGTTCTCCATTCACCCAGATTCCGACGGCGTCATTGAAGCCGGAATTCGTGTATTCAAGATACTCCTCGGAGGAGAAAACCACCTGCATGGACAGGGTGCTGCCATCCGGGATGAACGTGGCATCGAAGATGGCCGCATCGAAGGTCGTCTGGCCCGAGATCGCATCGAGATCGGAATCTCCCGCCAGGCCATGATTGGTGGATGTGCCGGTGAGGACATTCGCATCGCCCGAGCTGTTGGTGATGTCGCTCGCGTTTCCCGTGGAGAGAATCACGCCCGTGTCCGACGGCGTGACACCCGGAGCGGTGGCATCGCCATCGGAATAGATGCCGGAGGCGGCGGCGTTCCCCGTGTAGCTGGCAGAGACGATTTCGATACCGTTCCCGAACATCTCGCTGGCCATGTCATCGGCCGTGGCGCTCGTGTCGACGGGCAGTTCCGATGCTGTGAGCATGCGGGCTCCTTCTCGCAATGGCGTTTGTCGCCCGACGCTACGCAAGGAATGTTAGGACCCGGTTTTCCCTGGCACCTGTTCCGCAGGAAAATGCATAAAACTCGATCAAACTGGTCTCGCAGGGAGGCGCGGGCGCAGCAATCTGCGAAGCATCGCCATCATCACCAAGCCCCCGCCCGCTTTGCCCGACACCCGCGAAGGGCAATAAAAAGACTGGCGGTCGCCCTGCAAATTACCATATTTTCAACACAAAAGAGGGTTAGCAGAGCGAGGAAACCCGATCCCGAATTACGCGAGACACATGGCCAAGATCACCGGAGAGAACCGTGTCTTCCTGTTTTTGCAGGGTCCGCACGGGCCGTTCTTTCACCTGCTCGGCAAGATGCTTGGCCGGGCGGGCGCGGGTGTGTGGCGCGTGGGATTCAACGCGGGTGACCGGGCGTTCTGGTTCACTCCGCAGACCTACATCCCCTATCGTGGCACCCGAGCCGACTGGCCCGAGACCTTCCGCGCGCTCGTCGCCGAGAAGGGCGTCACCGATATCGTTCTCTACGGCGACACGCGGCCCGCGCATGCCGAGGCCGTCGCCGCGGCGCGCGAGCTGGGCCTGGGCATTCACGTCTTCGAGGAGGGGTATCTCAGGCCTTACTGGGTCACCTATGAGCGCGGCGGCTCCAACGGCAACTCGCGGCTCATGCGCATGGACCTTGCAGACATGCAGCGCGGGCTGGCGCATTCCGATCTCGATGCGCCGCTGCCGCCCGCAAAGTGGGGCGATACGCGCCAGCATGTCTTCTACGGGGCGCTCTATCACTGGTTCGTGATGTTCCGGAACGGGAGCTACAGGAACTTTCGTCCGCACCGCGCGCTGACCGTCACGAAGGAATTCCAGCTCTATCTCAAGCGCCTCCTGCTCATGCCCTGGCAGGCGCTGGAACGCGGGCTGGCCACCTTCCGCATCCGTCATGGCGGCTTTCCCTATCACATCGCGCTCTTGCAGCTCGAACACGACAGCTCCTTCCAGATGCATTCGCCCTTTTCGACGATGCCCGAGTTTCTCGAAGAGGTCATTCGCGGCTTCGCGGCTGGCGCACCGACGCATCATCACCTTGTTTTCAAGGCCCATCCGCTGGAGGACGGGCGCGTGCCCATGCGCCGCGAGATCAACCGCCTTGCAAAGGCGCACGGGCTGACGGGGCGCGTGCACTACGTGCGCGGGGGCAAGCTTGCCAAGCTTCTGGCCGATGTGCGCAGCGCCGTGACGGTGAACTCGACCGCGGCCCAGCAGGTGCTCTGGCGCGGCATCCCGCTCAAGGTTTTCGGCCACGCGGTCTATGACAAGCCCGAGTTCATCTCGACACAGCCGTTGGCGGAATTCTTCGCCGCCGCGCAGCGCCCCGATCACAAGGCCTACCAGGACTATCGCCGCTATCTCCTGGAGACCAGCCAGGTCCCCGGGGGCTTCTATTCCGCACGCGGGCGCAGGCAGCTCATGCGCATGGTCGTCGACATGATGCTCAGCCCCGACGATCCCTATGAGGCGCTCGAAAGCGGGACCGCGGCACCAAGGCAACAGTTGCGTCTCGTGAGGTAACAACCACAAGCCCTAGCGCTTTATTTTTCAATCAAACTGGGCTATGGTCACATCAAAATAGGCGCGCAAAGTGCTGAATCCGAGGCAGAATAATAACAGGTCGAGGAGACCGAGCAGTGAAACCCGTAACTCCCAACTGGGCGCGTTTCGTCGCGCTTATCGCCGCTCTTGCGGTCGTTTCGTCTTGTGGCCTTCCCCGTGTCGGCCCCAACAAACGCGAGATTTTCGCAGGCTCGGTGCAGCGACAGGGCGATGCCTTCATCGTCACTGTCAATGACCGCGTCACGCGAGCGACGAGCTTCGTCCCGGCGCTCGGCTTTTCGGAAAGCTTCAAGAACGCGGGCATTCTCGGATCCGACACGATCCGCGCGGGCGATACGCTCGGCCTGACGATCTGGGAAAACGTCGATGACCCGCTTCTCGGCTCCTCCGGTCCGGCGGGCGGAGCCGGCGCGGCGGTGCTCGAAGAAGTGCAGGTCGATGGCTCAGGCTCCATCTTCATTCCCTATGCCGGCCGGATCAAGGCGGCGGGCAACACGCCCGAAGCCATCCGCCGCATCATCACCCGCAAGCTCGGCGAACAGACACCCGACCCTCAGGTGCAGGTGCGCCGCCTTGCGGGCGACGGTGCCAGCGTGAGCCTCGTCGGCGCCGTCGGTGGACAGGGCGTCTTCCCCATCGAGCGCCCGACGCGCACGCTCTCGACAATGCTGGCCAATGCCGGTGGTATCGCGATCGAGCCGGAAATCGCCCAGATCACGGTCATCCGCGGCGATCAGCGCTCCAAGGTCTGGTTCCAGGACCTCTACGAACATCCCGAACTGGACATCGCCTTGCGCGACGGCGACCGTATCCTCGTCGAAGAGGACACGCGCTCCTTCACGGCCCTTGGCGCAACCGGATCGCAGGCTCGTGTGCGCTTTGAGAGCCAGACGCTCAGTGCAATCGAAGCGATCGCCCAGGTGGGCGGACTTTCGATTTCCTCGGCCGATCCGACAGGCGTCTTCGTCATGCGCAACGAGCCGGCCGAGATCGCCAACAACGTGATGGGCCGCGACGATCTGGTCGGTGCGCAGCGCCTCGTCTACGTGCTCGACCTCACGCAGCCCAACGGCATGTTCCTTGCGCGTGATTTCGCCGTGCGCGACGACGACACGCTCTATGTGACAGAAGCGCCCTTCACCCAGTGGGACAAGACGATCTCGGCGCTCACGGGCTCGCTCGGCGCGGTCGATTCGCTCGCGTCCGCCGTCCCGGGCGACTAAGCCGCCGTGGCGGGATCGCCGCAAAACACAAATGCCGCCGGTGCCTCGCAGCGCCGGCGGCTTTTCCATTACAATCTCGGCTTTCTGCGCGACCACCGCCTGCGGCGCATTCTCACGCTCGCGGGCTATGACCTCAGGTTTCGCGGCACGCCAACGCCCGAAGATGCCATCGCGGTCTGGGGCCATTCGCCCTATGCGCATCGCGGAGAGCATGTCGCTCAGCGCACCGGCGCGCAGCTCATCCGGCTTGAGGACGCCTTTTTGCGTTCGCTGCGCCCGGGCCGGTCGGGCGCGCCCGGCATCGGCCTGATGATCGACACGAAAGGCGGCGCGCATTTCGCGCCCGAGGCCCCCTCGCGTCTGGAGACGATCCTGGCCGAAGACCCTCTCGACAACGCCGCCGATCTCGCCTTGGCCCGCGCGGCCATGGAGCGGATGCGCGAGAACCACCTGAGCAAGTATTCCGCGACCGAGCCCGAGGCCCCCTGCCCCACGCCCGGCTACGTGCTCGTCATCGACCAGACGCGCGGTGACGCCTCGGTCACGATGAGCGGCGCGGATGCCAACAGCTTTCGCGAGATGCTCTATTATGCGCAGGAGGACAATCCCGGCGCGCGGATCGTCATCAAGACTCACCCGGAGACGCGCGCGGGCCATCGCCAAGGCTATTTTTCCCAAGCCGATGCCAGCGACACCGTCACGCTTCTGGACAGCCCCGTCAGCCCCTATGCGCTGCTCGAAGGCGCCGTGGCCGTCTATACCGTGTCGAGCCAACTCGGCTTCGAGGCGATCGTGATGGGCCACAGGCCGGTTGTCTTCGGGCGTCCCTTCTATGCCGGTTGGGGGCTGAGCGAAGACCGCTCGGCCCTGCCGATGCCGCGCCGGGGCCGCAGCCTGACGCGCGCGCAGCTCTTCACCGGCGCGATGATCAAGGCGCCCACGTGGTATGACCCCTGCACCGACCGGCTTTGCGATCTCGAAACCGCGCTGGGCAGCTTCGAAGCAGAGGCCCGCGCCTGGCGCGAAGATCACCGCGGCTGGCAGGCGGGACAGATGCGGCTCTGGAAGCGCCGCCCGCTGCGCCAGTTCTTCGGGCAACATGGCAAACTGACCTTCACCGACAGGCCGACGGGCGACAGGCCAGCCATGGTCTGGGCCGGGCACGCGCAAGACGGCGACATGCGCCACAGGCTCGAGGACGGCTTCCTGCGCTCAAGGGGCCTCGGCGCAGAGCTGACCCCCCCGCTCTCGCTGGTTCTGGACGACCTCGGGATCTACTATGATCCGACAGGCGAGAGCCGTCTCGAACGGCTGATCCACGCGCGCGCCGAGCTGAGCGAAGCCCGCCGCGGCCGCGCGCGCGCACTGATCGAGGCGATCCGAGCCGCCGGCGTGACCAAATACAACCTCGACGGTGCCCTGCCCAAGCTGCCGGAGGGACACCGTATCCTCGTGCCCGGCCAGGTCGAGGATGACGCCTCCATCCGGCTCGGCGCAGGTGATGTGAACTCCAACCTCGGCCTGCTTGAAACGGCCCGCGCGGCAAACCCCGCTGCGGTCATTCTCTACAAGCCCCACCCCGACGTGGAAGCCGGCCTGCGCCCCGGCGCGGTGCCTGAAGAGGCGCTCGTCGGCCTTGCGGATGTGCTGGTCGAGAACGCGAGCGCCGATGCCCTTCTGGGGGCGGTCGCGGAAGTCTGGACGATGACGTCGCTCATCGGCTTCGAAGCGCTGTTGCGCGGGCGACGCGTCACGGTCACGGGCGTGCCGTTTTACGCCGGATGGGGACTCACGGCAGACAAGGGCCGCGTGCCTGCGCGGCGCGGGCGACATGTCTCGCTCGAAGCGCTCGTGCACGCCGCGCTGATCGATTATCCGCGCTATCACGACCCGGTGTCGAACCGCCCCTGCACGCCGGAGCTGGCCGTCGCGCGGCTGGCGGCGGGGGACGATCTGCCGCGCGGCCCGTCCATCCGGGCGCTGGCCAAGCTGCAAGGGCTCTTCGCCAGCCATGCGCGGCTGTGGCGCTGAGAGGCGCGGAAACGTGATTTGAACGGGAACCGGCCAGCTCTTATCGTGGCAGGGTCTGAACACGAGGTCCTCTCATGCGTC
>JAWLEL010000112.1:0-7290 GCA_041686165.1 Lentibacter sp. | reverse complement strand
TCAATGCCTTTTTTCTTGCGGAAAATATCCCGTGGGGAGGGTCTGGGGGGGAGCAGAGCTCCCCCCCAGTTGATCGGATTTGGCGAAGCCAAATTCGAAACCCGCTCACCGCCCCTTGATATGCCGCAGAAGCGCCTCGCTGGCATAGCCGTCCACGGCGAGCCCGGCAGCCTTCTGATAGGCCCGGATCATATTCTTGGTGTTCGGCCCGATCTTCCCGTCGATCTTCTCGAGAGGATAGCCCCGACGTTTGAGCTGGCGCTGCAGCTCCTTGGTCTCTTCTTCGGTCAGGGGCCGCTCGCCCGGCGCGAAACTGCCCTTGAGCGGCGCGCCGCCCTTCAGCCGGTCCGCGAGATGCCCGACGCCGATCACATAGGCATCAGCGGCGTTGTAGCGCTCGATGGCGCGGAAATTCTTGGCGAAGATCATCAGCGCCAGCCCACGCCCGCTCTCGGGGATGAGGATCGAGGCAGAGCCGTAATCACGCACCGCGCGCCCGTTCACATCCCGCACGCCCAGCTCGGCCCACTGACTGGGCATCTTGAGCACCTTCCGGCTCGCCAGCCCCCTGTTGAACCCCTGCGGCAGGCGCACTTCCACACCCCAGGGCATGCCGCGCGTCCAGCCCGAGCGGCTCAGGTAAGCCGCCGTCGAGGCCAGCGCATCAGCGGGGTTGTTGCCCCAGATGTCGCGCTTTCCATCCCCGGTGAAATCAACGGCGAAAAGCTCGTAGCTCGTGGGGATGAACTGCGTATGCCCCATCGCCCCAGCCCATGAGCCCTTCATGCGCCGCGGCGTCGTGTCGCCGCGCTCAAGGATCTTCAGCGCCGCGATGAGCTGCTTTTCGAAGAATGAGCGCCGCCGCCCGTCATAGGCCAGCGTCGCCATCGCCTCGATCACGTTATACTCGCCCGTCAGCTCGCCATAGAAGCTCTCCAGCCCCCAGACCGCGACGACGATCTCCTTGTCGACGCCATACTTGCGCTCGATCTGGTTCAAAAGCCGGCCGTGACGGCGCAGCATCCGCTTGCCGTCGCGCACGCGTTTTTCGGAGGTCGCATTGGCGAGATACTCCCAGATCGTCTTGGTGAACTCGGCCTGGTTGCGGTCGCGCTCGATCACGTCGGTGTTGTAGCGGATGCCCCGGAAGGCCCGGTCGATCACCCCCTGGCTGATCCCGGCCTGCCGCGCCCGTGGCTTGAACCCGTCAACCCAGCGCTCGAAGGCGGCATTGCGCGGATAGCTCTTCACCTGCGTGACGCTCGGCTTCGCTTCGAGATCGGCGGGCCGCAGCCTTGGTCGCAACACGGGCGCCACCGCCGAGACCCGCACCACCGAGATGACCTCGCCGCCCGCGCCCGACCCCGGGCGCATCACGGGCCGCAGACTGTTGTCGACAGGCGCGCTCGCCGCCGCCGCGCCGCTCACCGCGATGATGATCGCCGCCAGGGCCTTTGCCGCTTGGTGCATCCTTGATTTCGCCTCGCTGCTCTTTTTCTCGAGGTTAGCCTGAAACCGGGATTTTCGAAAGACAAAGCGTGCAAGCGACCCCCTGATATGCGGCTTTTGGCCGAAGGCTCATAGCCATAGGATTGCCAAGGGGCATGTCGGAGGAGCACAGCGCCCCTCGGGATATTGCCGACAAGACGTCCGCCTACTTGCGGCTGCGATTCACCTTGCGCTTCGTCTTGGCAACCTTCTTCCTGGCCACGTTCTGCTTGCGGCGCGGGCCGCCCTTCCGGCTGCCGCCCCGGCGCTTGCTCACGCCCTTTCCATCCATCTCCAGCAGTTCGAGCCCGACACCGCCCGTCACCGGCGCGGCATCGGCCAGGCGCACCTTCACCCGCAGGCCGAGGCTGATCTCGCGGCCGCTGTCCGCGCCGGTAAGCACGCCCCTGTCACCGTCGTAATGAAAATATTCCGCACCCAGCTCGCGCATCGGGATGAGCCCGTCCGCGCCCGTCTCGTCGAGCTTCACGAAAACGCCGAACCGCGCGATCCCGCTGACCTTGCCCTCGAAAATATCACCGACACGCTCTGACAGGTATGAGGCGAGGTAACGGTCGGTCGTGTCGCGCTCTGCCAGCATCGAGCGGCGCTCGGTTTCCGAGATGTGCTGGCCCGTCTCCTCGAGCATCGCCTCGTCCTCGGCCGTCAGCCCGTCATCGCCCCAGCCATGCGCCTTGATGAGTGCGCGGTGGACCACGAGATCGGCATAGCGGCGGATGGGCGAGGTGAAATGCGAATAGGCCTTCAGCGCGAGGCCGAAATGGCTGAAGTTCTCCGGCGCGTAATAGGCCTGCGTCATCGAGCGCAGCGTGCTCATGTTGATCAGCTCGGCCTCGTCCGTCCCTTCGGCCTGCTCCAACAGCCGGTTGAGATGCGCCGTCTTGAGCACCTGCCCCTTGGCCAATGTCAGCCCACTGGCCTGCGCCACTTCGCGCAAGGCGTCGAGCTTTTCCACGCTCGGCTCTTCATGAACGCGGAAGAGCTGCGGCGCGCGGCGCGAGATCAGCTCCTCGGCGGCAGCCACATTGGCCAGAACCATGAACTCCTCGATCATCCGGTGCGCATCGAGCCGCTCGGCATAGTCGATGGATGTCACCTTGCCCTCGTCGCTGAGCACGATCTTGCGCTCCGGCAGGTCGAGCTCCAGCGGCTGGCGCTCCGAGCGGGCCTTGGTGAGCGCCTCGTAGGCCGCATAGAGCGGCGCGATCACGTCCTCCATGAGCGGCGCGCATTTCTCGTTGGGGTCACCGTCCTGCCCGGCCTGCACCTCTTGATAGTTGAGCGAGGCCGCCGAACGCATCAGCCCCCGCACGAAGCGGTGCGAGAGTTTCTTGCCCTTGGCATCCACCTGCATGCGCACGGCCATGCAGGCCCGCGGCACGCCCTCGTGCAAGCTGCACAGATCGCCCGAGAGCCTGTCGGGCAGCATCGGCACGACACGGTCGGGGAAATAGGTCGAATTGCCCCGCTTGCGCGCCTCGCGGTCAAGCGCGGTGCCGGGGCGCACGTAATGCGCCACATCGGCAATGGCGACCCAGATGACAAAGCCGCCTTCGTTCTTCGGGTCATCATCGGCATGGGCGAAGCAGGCATCATCATGGTCGCGCGCATCAGCCGGGTCGATCGTGATCAGCGGCACATCCCGCAGATCCTCTCGCCCCTTCAGACCGACGGGCTTCATCGCGTCAGCCTCCGCGATCACGTCATCGGGGAAACGGTCGGGAATGCCGTGCTGGTGGATCGCAATGAGGCTGACGGCCCTGGGCGCGCTCGGATCGCCCAGCCTGTCGACGATACGCGCCTTGGGAAGGCCCATCCGCCCTTTCGGTCCGGATTGCTCACCTTCCACAAGCTCGCCGTCCTTCGCGCCGCCCGTCGCCCCGGCGTCGACGAGAAATTCCTTCTGCTGGCCCTTGTCGATGGGCACGATCCGCCCGCCCTCGTCGCCCTTGCGGAAGACGCCGAGCACGCGCGCAGGGTTGGTCCCGATCCGGCGAATGAGGCGGCCCTCGTAGCCGTGGTCCTCGCCCTTGACCTCCGTGAGCCGCGCCAGGACACGGTCTCCCTCGCCCAGCGCCGGGTCGGAGGCCCGCGCGATCATCAGGATCACCGGCGCCGCGCCCTCGCCGCTCCATTCCATCGGTTCGGCCAGCAAATCGCCGTCGCTGTTGGGCCCCGAGATACGCAGCACCGAAACAGGCGGCAGCTTTTCAGGGTCACGGTATGTCTTCTTGCGCTTTTGCAAGTGACCGTCCGCCTCCAGCTCCTTGAGGATGCGCTTGAGGTCGATCCGCTGCGCGCCCTTTATGCCGAAGGCACGGGCGATATCACGTTTCGAGGTCTGGGTCGGGTTCTCGGAAATCCAGTTCAGGATCTCGTCTTTTGTCGGCAGCTTGCTCATGAGCAACCGCTACCACGCTGCATCCGCGAAGGGAATTGGTAACCTTCCATCAGGAAAGACGTCAAAAGCGTTTCGGCGTATACTTGAGGCACGAAGATAACGCGAAGTGCGTTAACGCACCGTTCGCCGGTGCGCGGCGGTATGAACCGCGCCCGCCGCATTAATTCATCTCCTGTTAACCAGCCCCGGCACCCCGCGCTGCACGGGGGGTGCACGCGGGGGTGCACATGTTGTGCACAGCATTTACGCGCCTTGTTCGCGCCCCGCCAAGCCGTTAATCCCACCGCGCGCCCCGCCAGGCATATCGGCGGCGCAATCCACATCGCGGAGCACATCGATCAGGGCATATCTGCGCCCTGAAAGCTGCGCCAAGCTGTCCTCAAGGGCCTGCGCACTCGACCAGCGCACCCCCTCGAAAAGCCGCGGCGGCAAGGGGCGCCTGCGCGCGAACCCCGTCAGCCAGAAGCCGCCATCATCCGCCGGGCCGAACACCACGTCCCGGCGCCCGAGCGCATCGAAACCACGCGCGATATGCGCCCTCGTGACACCTGGAATATCCCCGCCGATCAGGCAGGCAGGCCCTGGCGGAAGCGCGTTGAACGCCCCCTTCATCCGCGCCCCGAGATCGCCACGCCCTTGCGGAATGCGCGGCAAATGCAGCGGCCAGGCACGGCTTGTCGCGGCCTTGTCCGGCGCAACGCTCAGCCAGAGCTGCCAGCGCGGATCATCGAGCCGCCTGAGAAGGGCGGCCACCTGGTGACGAAACCACCAAGCCGCTTGCACAGTGCCGATATCCCGCGCAAGGCGGGTCTTTACACGGCCGGCCCGCGGCTCCTTGACCATGACGACGAGATGCCGTCTTTCAGGCAAAATAGTCGCCAAGGATACGCTGGTAGATCGCCTTGAGCTGGTCCACCTGCCCGGTCTTCACCCGCTCGTCCACCTGGTGCATCGTCTGCCCGACAAGCCCGAACTCGACCACCGGGCAATGATCTTTCACGAAGCGCGCATCGGAGGTGCCGCCGGTTGTCGACAGCTGCGGCTTGCGTCCCGTTTCCGCTTCCACGGCGCGGCTCACGAGTTCCGACAGTGGCCCCGGCGGCGTGATGAAACTCTCCCCGGAGATCTTCACCTTCATCTCCACGCCAAGCCCGAATTCTTCTTTGATTCTGGCAACTTCCTCTTCAAG
Source organism: Lentibacter sp. (assembly GCA_041686165.1). Lineage (GTDB taxonomy): Bacteria > Pseudomonadota > Alphaproteobacteria > Rhodobacterales > Rhodobacteraceae > Lentibacter. The sequence continues at coordinate 2,191 of JAWLEL010000112.1, read as the reverse complement.
CCAAGCGGTGAGCGAAGCGCCGGAATGCGCATCGTTGAAGCGGATGTTCACCGCCGCAGAGCACTTGGCTGGGATCACGTTCGTCGCCGGGTTGCCGGTGTCGATGGTCAGCACGGCCAGAGTCGACGGGTCGAAATGCTCGGTGCCGGTGTCGAGCTCATGGCTCGCGAGGCGGTCCATCAGCCGCGCCATGCCGTTCATCGGGTTGTTGGCGCGGTGCGGATAGGCCGAATGGCCCTGCTCGCCCGTCACCGTGAACCACGCCGTCATAGACCCGCGCCGCCCGATCTTCATCATCTCGCCCATCTCGTCAGGGCAGGTCGGCTCACCGACAAGGCAGACATCCATGCGCTCGCCTGTCGCGTCCATGTGATCCAGAAGCGCGGTCGTGCCATCGAGCGCGTCGCCTTCCTCATCGCCGGTTATCGCAAGGATGATCGCGCCATCGGGAGGCGTCTCCTTCACGAAGTCGATCGCTGCCACCGCGAAGGCCGCCACACCCGATTTCATGTCGGTCGCGCCACGCCCCCAGATGAAGCCGTCCTTCTCAACCGCGCCGAAGGGCGGCACGGTCCAGGCATCTTCGTCGCCCAGGGGCACGACATCCGTGTGGCCGTTGAAGCCGAAGGTCTTCCCCGCGCCCTTCGACCCCCAGCGGGCGAAGAGATTGCTGATTCCAGCCCTGTCGGCGCGGCGACACTCGAAACCGGCGGCCCCCAGTTGCGCCTCCAGAAGCTCCAGCGCGCCGCCCTCTTCGGGCGTCACCGAGGGGCACTTGATCAGCGCCTTCGTGAGTGTCACCGCGTCCATTGCCTTTGCCACCATAGCTCTTGTCCTTCAGCCTGCGTTAAGCATCTGGATTTACAGTCTCGCATCAGCGCGTCAATGAGCCGAAGCCGCCACAAATATGCCACGTTTCCGCCCGCGCCTCGACAAAACGTCTTAACAGATGCAATTTCTTCGTGTTAACTTGACGTTAATAATAAATCAGAGGCAGAGCAGGTGCGAAAGGGTTAACGCCCGGATCATCTGAAAAGAGCGAAAACGCCGGACGGATCACCGCAATGCTGCGGTGCAGCATCCCCGTTCTGCCGCTGAACGAGGCAGGATTGAACCATGGTTGCAGCGTCTGAGTTGCCCGTCAATACGGGTGCGAGCGCCACCGAGATGGCGGAGACTATCTTTGGTGACGGCGTCATTATCGAAAGCGCGTCCTACACGGGTAGCTGGTATTCCTCCGGCACCTATTCGAACGGTGACAGCGTCGCGCCGGAGGTGACCCCCGGCGACGAAGGCATCATTCTCTCCACGGGCAGCGCACAGGATATCACGAATTCCTCGGGCTCCTCCAACCAGTCGAACTCGACCTCGACAAACTCGGGCGGCCCGAATTTCCAGTCCGATTTCAACGCAGCGGCCGGCACATGGACCTACGACGCCTCCTATCTCGACGTGGATTTCACCCCGACAGGCAGCGTCATGACGATGCAATTCGTCTTCGCTTCGGAGGAATACCCAGAATATGCCGACGGCGCGTTTCAGGACCTTTTCGGCGTCTGGGTGAACGGCTCGCAAGTCGATCTCAGCGTCGGCGACGGCGATGTCGACCCCGGCAACATCAATGCCGGCGACAACGAGAACCTCTTCATCGACAACACGAACGACGACTACAACACCGAGATGGACGGCTTCACCGTCACAATGACCTTGACGATGGACGTGAACCCCGACGAGGTGAACTCCATCCGGATCGGCGTCGCCGATGTGCTCGACAGCCAATACGACTCGAATGTCCTGATCGCGGCCGACTCTGTTCAGACTGTGCTCGTCGCCAATGACGACCAAACCCACCTCGACGGCGGACAGACCAAGACGATCGACGTTTTGGGCAATGATATCAACGAGAGCGGCAACACGCTCACGATCACCCATATCAACGGGCAGACCGTCAGCGCGGGTGACACGATCACACTCGCAACCGGGCAGGATGTCACGCTCAATGCCGACGGGACCTTCACCCTCGATGCCGACACCGACCCCGAGGATTTCTCCTTCACCTACACGATAGATGACGGAGACAACAGCGACACCGGATTTGTCATCGTCGAAGGCGTCCCTTGTTTCGTGCGCGGAACGCGGATCACGACAGCCCGCGGCGAGCTTCCCGTGGAAGAGCTGAAGCCGGGAGATC
>JAWLEL010000111.1:0-7311 GCA_041686165.1 Lentibacter sp. | reverse complement strand
GGCTGCGCGACCTGTCCAAGCATGACCCCGAGCGCGTGGACTACTTCCTGTCGAACCACGCCAAGCACATGAAGCCCTTCGCCCGCAAGGAAGCTTCGAAATACCTGCCGAAGCTTTAACTCCGCCAGCGCAGGAGCCGCCGCTCTATCGCCCCGATACCGGCGCTCACGGTCACGCCGAGTACCGACAGGATGATGACGCCAGCAAAGAGCCGCTCCAGGTCGTAGAGCGATCCGGCCTGGAGGATATAGGCCCCGATTCCGTATTCCGCGCCCAGCATCTCGGCCGCCACCAGCAGGATGATCGCGATGGCCAGTGAAATCCGCAATCCCGAAAGGATCCCCGGCATCGCCCCCGGCAGCACGATCTTGCGCACGATCGAGCCCCAGCTCAGCCCGAAGCTTTGCCCCATGCGGATGAGCGTGCGATCCACGTTGTCGACCGCGCCATAGGTGGCCACCACCGTCGGCGTGAAGGTCCCGAAGGCGATCAGCGCATATTTGCTGGCTTCGTCGATCCCGAACCAGATCACGAAGAGCGGCAGCAGCGCGATCTTGGGAATCGGGAAAAGCGCAGCCACAAGCGGGACAAGCCCCGCGCGCACGAAGGTAAAGAGCCCGATCAGCACGCCAACGGACACGCCGAGGCTCACGCCGATCGCTGCGCCGACCACCAGGCGTGACAGCGACGGGACCATGTGTTTGGCGAAAAGGCCGCTCTGCCAAAGTTCCGCCAGCGCGGCCAGCACGTCTGATGGCCGAGGCAGCGTGAGCTGGCCGATCCAGCCCGCCCGTGTGCCCCATTCAGCGAGCGCGATCAGCACGATGAAGACAAGCGCACCGACCCAGCGATGATGCCCCGGCCGGAAGCCCTTGCCGCGAAACGGCACATGCACGGCCTCGCGCTCAGACATCCACAAGCTCCTCATCCGCGGCCTTGGCCTCTTCGCGCATCAGCTCCCAAAGGTGCTTCTGCACCGCTTCGAGATCGGCGTCGGCATAGCCGCGCTCATTGAGCGGCTTGTCTATTTCGACGATTTCCCTGATCTCCCCCGGCCTGCGCGACAGCACGACGACCTTGTGCCCCAGGCGCACCGCTTCGGCGAGGTTATGGGTGACATAAACGGCGGTGAAGGGCGTGCGCGTCCAGAGAGCAATGAGATCATCCATGAGCAGCTCACGCGTCTGCGCATCGAGCGCCGAGAGCGGCTCGTCCAGCAGCATCACCGCCGGGTTGACGGCCAGCGCCCGCGCGATGGCCACGCGCTGTTTCATCCCGCCCGAAAGCTGCCTCGGCAGCGCATCTGCGAAATCACTCAACTTGGTGCGCGCCAGCACATCCGCGATGATCCGTCTGGTCTCGGCCCGCCCGAGCCCGTGATCCTCCAGCACCAGCGAGATGTTCCCGCGCGCCGTCCGCCATGGCAGCAGCGCAAAATCCTGGAAGACATAAGTCAGCGGATTGAGACTGCCCGCGGGCGCCGCGCCCTCTTGCAGAACCCGCCCGCCCGTGGGCCGCTCAAGCCCGCCCATGAGCCTCAAAAGCGTGGACTTGCCACAGCCCGACGGCCCGACAAGGCAGGCTATACGCCCCTCCTCGGCCGTCAGGGAGATATCTCGCAAGATCTCCGTTTCACCATAGACATGGCGGATCCCGTCAAGACGAATTTCCATAAGCCTGCCCCGATCTTGGGGCGAGGCGCGGCCTCCCGCGCCCCGCCATGCGTGTCACACGCCGCGTTTCATGCACCGACGGTTTCGACGTAGCTGCCGTCAACGAGCGTCTCGAGCGTGATGCCCTCGTCCACGAGACCTTCGGATTGGAACCAGTTCAGCTGATCCTCGATCGAGGCGATGTTGAGCGCCGCGCCTTCGTTGAGCCGCATCGTGCCGTTGATGATGCTCGGCGCGGCCTTCTCGCGCGGGCGGTCGGTGTAGACATACTTGTGAATGAGATCGACCATTTCGGCCACGCCTTCATCGCCGCCGGCCTTGTCGATCATCGTCGAATTGTAATCGCTCACGCCCTTCGAGAAGCCCTCGAGAAAGCTCTCGGTCTGCGCGCGCTCATCGGCTGCGTTGCTTGCCGAGGTGAAGACAGTGGTGACCTGGTAACCCGGCAGGTAATCGGCCACGTCGCCGATGATATGCACCGCGCCCGACCCGGCCAGCGGCTTGGCGATATGCGGCACGATGGACCAGGCGTCGATCTGCCCGGACTTGAGCGCGCCAATCACCGCGCCGACCTTCTGAAGCGGCTTGAAGGAAAGGTTCGCGCCTTCCGCCTGGGCGATCTTGGACCCCATGTAATGGAAGGAAGAGCCGGCCTGCGTGATGCCGAAAGTCTTGCCGTCCAGCCCCGCGGGCGAGGTGAGCCCGGCCTGATAGGCCGCATCGGAAGCCAGAATTTTCTGGCCGTCGATGCCCTCTTCCTCGCTCAGCCCGCCACCGATCACCTTGATCGCACCCTTGTCGGCGAGGCTGATGAGCCCGCCCGAGACAGCCGTGATGGCATAGTCCACATCGCCGCTGGCGATGGCCACGGCCATGGGCTGCGCCGCCTGGAAGAACTTGAGCTCCACCTCCAGCCCGGCCTCTTCGAAATAGCCACGCTCGACGGCAACGAAACTGCCCGAATGTGACGTGAAGCGCAGCGCGCCGACGGTGATCTTCTTGTTCATCGCAATCGCCGGTGCGGCCAGGGCCGTGCCCGCCGCGGCGCCCATGAGCCCCAGTGTCTGACGTCTGTTGAAACCTGTCATGATGTGTCCTCCCTTTTGAGTTTTCGTCGTCTAATTCGCATAAACTTCGACTGTCGGCAGCTCGGTCAGCGGCGCATCCAGCGCGCGCAGGGCCGCCAGAGACATCCGGCTGCCGCCCGAGGCAGGCCCGTCCAGAGGGATAAGATCCAGCTCGACCCCCTTGCCGTTCTCGGGATAGACCACGCGGCCCTTGCCGGGCGCGCGCGCCAGCGGCGTCTTGATCCAGAGACCCGGCTCCGCCGGATCGCCAAGCGAAGCAACGGTCTGGCCCAATGCCTCGCCCGTCCCGCTCGCGGCAGTCTTTTCAGCGGCCTCCGCTGCAGCCTGTTTCTCGCCCGCGCTCACGGTATCGAATTGCTCAACCGTGCGCGCCTCGCTCGACACAGACGCCGCCTCCCCGCCGGACGGCCGCGCCACGGGGCGCACCTCGCCTTCGGCGGTCGACTCGCCCGCATCCATGGGCGACCGGTCGTCATCCGGCAACAAGGCACACCCAGCAAGGACGGCCAGCGCGCCAACAGATATGAAAACATGTCTCATGGGCGCAGCTTACGCGGCAACGCGGCGGCTGCCCACCCCGAAATGAACGGGAATTACCCTTGCCCGAAGTCCATGAAGAGCCTAATTGTGACTCATGAAACAGGACATCCCAGCCATTTCGCCCGCAAGCGCGACATCCCCCCTGATCGACCCGTTCGCGCGACCGATTTCCTACTTGCGCGTCTCGGTGACGGATCGGTGCGATTTTCGCTGCGTCTATTGCATGTCCGAGAACATGACCTTCCTGCCGAAAAAGGAGCTGCTCACGCTCGAGGAGCTTGATCGCATGTGCTCCAGCTTCATCTCTCTGGGCGTGGAAAAACTGCGAATCACCGGCGGTGAACCACTCGTGCGCCGTGATATCATGACCTTCTTCAATTCCATGAGCCGGCATCTCGAGAGCGGTGCCCTCAAGGAGCTGACGCTCACGACGAACGGCTCCCAGCTCGCCCGCTTCGCCGATCAGCTTTATGCCGCAGGCGTGCGCCGCGTGAACATCTCGCTCGACACGCTCGACGAGCAGAAATTCGCGGACATCACCCGCTGGGGCCGCCTGCCGCAGGTGCTGAGCGGCATCGAGGCCGCCAAGCGCGCCGGGCTGCGCGTCAAGATCAACACGGTTGCGCTCAAGGGCTTCAACGAGGACGAGCTTTTCACGCTCACCGAATGGTGCGCCGCCGAGGACATGGATCTGACCTTCATAGAGGTCATGCCCATGGGCGATATCGGCAACGAGGACCGGATCGACCAATACTGGCCGCTCAAGGACCTGCGCGCGCGGCTCGCCGAGCGCTACACGCTGAAAGACCTGCCCCATCGCACGGGCGGACCTGCCCGCTATGTCGAGCTTCAGGAGACGGGCCAGCAGATCGGCTTCATCACGCCGCTGACGCATAATTTCTGCGAAAGCTGCAACCGCGTGCGGCTCACCTGCACGGGCGAGCTTTTCATGTGCCTCGGACAGGAAGACAACGCCGACCTGCGCGCGCCTCTGCGCGCGCATCCCGATGACGACGCGCCGCTCGAAGAGGCGATCCGCGAGGCCATCGCGCGCAAGCCCAAGGGCCATGACTTCGACTACTCGCGCCAGGACGTGGCCGGGAAGGTGTCGCGCCACATGAGCCACACAGGCGGCTGACCTTTGGGCCAGCCGCTGATGCTTGTGGGGTATCTTGCGCTTGGCAGGATCGCACCGTTTTTCTGGCGTCTTGCCGCCTCTGCGGCACACCGCAAACAAGGTGCCCAAGCCAATCGGCTCACCGAGCGCTTTGGCAAGCCGACAGCCCCGCGCCCCGCCGGTCCGCTCCTCTGGATGCATGCCGAATCCGTCGGCGAGGTCAAAGGCATGGCCCCTCTCCTGCGCGTGCTGTCCGCCAAGGCGCATATCCTCCTCACAACAAACACCCAGACAGGGGCAGATCAGGCCGAAGCTCTTGACCTGTCCGGGCTTACACATCAGTTCAAACCTGTTGATACTCTCGCCGCTTCAAACAGCTTTCTGGATCATTGGCAGCCCGATATCGCGCTCTTCGCCGAATCCGACATGCCCCCGGGGATGCTTCAGATACTCGGCAAGCGCCGCATCCCCAAAGCCCTGATCGCGGCGCGCCCCTCGAAAACCCGCACCAAGGCGCCGAGGACAGCCGCCGCGCTTCTGGAGCAGTTCGATCTCGTCACGGCCAGCTCCGGGAAAGTGGCCGAAGACATCGAAAATCTCGGTGCCCCCGTCAGCGTGATCGAAGACCTCAAGGCGCAACAGCGTGAGCCCGCTGCGCCGCTTGACTGGCCCGAAGAGCAGCTGCGCCGCCCCCTCTGGCTCGCCGTTTCGACTCACCCCGAAGATCATGCGCTGCTCTTTGCCGCTCAAAAGGCAATCATGGCCCAACGCCCCGACGCGCTTCTGGCCATCGCCCCGCGTCACCCCCAGCAAGCCCGCACATGGGCGCAATGCCCCCTTGAGCACGTGTTCTTCTCCAAGGGTGGCGTGCCAGATCACAGCACCCATCTCTTCGTCATGGATGCCTTCGGTCACCTGCCCCGTCTGCATGCCATGAGCCATGTCAGCTTCATCGGCGGTGCACTGGGCGAGCGTGGCGGCCATAGCCCCTGGGAGGCCGCCGCCGCCGGCAGCGTGATCCTCACCGGCCCCGATCTTTCCAACAACGCCCCCGCCTACGCGCAGATTCCACATCAGATCGTTGACGATGCGACCTCGTTGTCAGAAGCCGTCCTCGCCGCATGGCAGACACCGCGCCCCGCACCAGCCTTGCCCGACACCGCCCAAGGCGCAACTGCCCGCGCCGTCTTCGCACTTCTGGAGCGGGCCAAGCTTCGGTCGCTTGATACTCCTGAGCGTTCCGCTTAGGCCAACCGTAGAACCAAGGCTGGGATCATGACACACCTGAAAGCCGTAATCCTGAACGATACATCAACCCGCTATCACCACGGCTGCGCGCGGGTAATGCGTCTGCTGGTGGCTGGTCTAGAACGCCACGGGCTGACGATCACCGCACGCAGCCCCGCCCGCCACGACTGGGCGCGGGACGGCACCTTTCTCAATGAGCTGACGCAGGCCGATGTGGTCGTGATAAACGGCGAGGGTACGCTACACCATGGCCGCCCCGCCGGGGCCGCGCTGCTGGATGTGGTGGATCATCCGGCCTGCCGAGCGCCGGTGGCGCTGGTCAACGCGCTGTGGGAGGATAACCCGCCCGACTGGTCCGGCCCGTTGTCGCGCATGGCCCTGCGCGCCGCCCGCGACAGCGCAAGCGCCGCGACCATGTCAGAGGCTGGCGCGCCCACCCGCTGGCTGCCCGACCTGTCCCTGAGCGCGCCTGCCGAGACCTCCGCCAGCGCGCGCGACGGGCTCATCATCGGCGACAGTGTCAAGCTGGCCGCCCGACAGGTTCTGGCCCGCGCCGCCCTGTCGCTGCCCGATGCCCGATACCTGCCTACCAAGACGCTGGCGCACCCAATCTGGCGCAGCGCCGTGGCGCGCAGCCTGCTGTTCCGCGCCTACAACGGCGTGGCCAGCCTGCGCACACCGCCTTTCGACATGGCTCGGGGCGAAAGCGACTACCTGTCTCGCCTCGCTGCGGCACAAGGGCAGATCACTGGGCGGTTTCACGCCGTCTGCCTGTCGATACTGACGGAAACGCCCTTTCTCGCGCTGGCCTCGAATGCGTCAAAGATCGAGCGTCTGCTGACCGACGCGGGGCTTGGTCGCGAACGGATGGTCGGTGCCGCCGATCTGGCGCAGCCCGTGTCGCCGCCACCCTTTACTGCCACCGAGCTGGAGGCGATCCGCGCCTTCCGCTCCATGGCAGCCGCGCGCGCCGAGGCGCTTTTCACCGATATTGCAGCACTGGCCCAGGGGGCGTCATGATCGGATTTTACTGGGCAAAGATGAGAGGCGACGAGGCAACGCTATCACAATACTCACGTCACGAGGACGAGATACGGGACCGGCTGTCCGGTAGATCCATCGCCATCGTCGGCAATGCCCGCGCTCTTTCCGAGACGTTGCAAGGCAGACAAATCGACGCTGCAGAAATCGTCATACGCCTCAACAACGCTCCAATGCCAAACACCCGCAGCCACGGAACACGTACTGATTGGCTGGCAATGTCCACGCCAGTACCACGAACGGTAATCAACGCCCATGCACCCAGCCTCCTCCTTTGGATGCCGCGCAAGCGCAAACGACTTCCCTGGCGGATCGCGCGTGATTCGCGATTTTTCCTCAACCCGCGTGAAGAAGTCCATAAACTTGCCTCCATCATGGGTGCAGCGCCCACGACCGGAGCTATGATGATAGACCTTGTCGTTCGGTCAAAGGCTGGCCCAATCAAGCTTCATGGCTTCGATTTTTTCGCATCGAAGTCACTTTCTGGCCGGCGTGACGCGAATCAGGTGCCACATGATTTCGATGCCGAACGGCGCTGGGCGCTCGCTTTGGCTGAAAACGACCAGCGCCTGACTATTGTCCCGCCTAACGTAACGGATTAAGC